>JAUNVN010000005.1:0-5982 GCA_030537655.1 Bowdeniella nasicola
TCTCATGCAGGGTCAGGGGTGCATTGTCGGGGTGGGGGCGATGGACTATCCCGCCGAATGGCAGGGTGCCTCCCCAGAAGCGGTGGCCCGCGCGGGCGTTTCAAAAGTCCTCACCCTCACGTCAACCTATGACCATCGCGTCATTCAGGGAGCGGCCTCAGGTGAGCTGCTCAAGGTGATGCACCACAAACTCACCGGTATCGATGGTTTTTACGAGCGGATCTTCACCTCGATTCGGATGCCGCACGCACCGGTGACATGGCAGCGAGATGTCGACATTGACGACAGCCGCGAACTTCCGAAAGCTGCACGTATTGCCGAGATGATCCACGCCTTCCGCTCCCGTGGTCATCTACAAGCCGATACCGATCCGCTTGCCTACCGCCAGCGCCGGTTTGAAGATTTAGATTTCACTTCCCATGGGCTCACCTTGTGGGATTTGGATCGGACCTTCCCAACGGGCGGGTTTGCGGGAACCGAAGCGTTAACTCGGCGGTAATTTTTGCAGCAGATACGCGATGCCTACTGCCGCAATGTGGGTGTGGAATATATGCACCTGCAAGATCCTGAGCAGCGTGCCTGGTTCCAAAAACGACTCGAACGGCCGTGGCGAAAACCCGACGTTGATGAACAGCTGCAAATCCTCTACAAACTCAATGAAGCCGAAGCATTTGAAACGTTCTTGCAAACGAAATTCGTCGGCCAAAAACGTTTCTCCCTCGAGGGTGGAGAATCGCTGATCCCCGCGCTCGATACGATCCTAACGGCCGCTTCGCGTGAAGGATTGGATGATGTGGCGATTGGAATGCCCCATCGGGGACGGTTGAATGTCCTGGCCAATATTGCCGGAAAATCCTACGCCCAGATCTTCGATGAGTTTGAAGGCTCCCTCGATGAGCGGATCGGTCAGGGGTCTGGTGATGTGAAATACCACCTGGGAACCGAAGGGACCTTCACCACTCCAACCGGTGAGAAAACCCGGGTGTATCTCGCGGCGAATCCCTCCCACTTGGAAGCGGTCAACGGGGTGCTTGAGGGGATTGTGCGCGCGAAACAAGACCGTATTGACCTCGGCAATAAAGGCTTTTCGGTCTTACCGATTCTCATTCACGGCGATGCGGCTTTCGCCGGTCAGGGCGTGGTGCAAGAAACGCTGAACCTCTCGCAATTGCGCGGCTACCGCACCGGCGGAACGTTACACCTGCTGGTGAATAATCAGATTGGGTTTACCACCGGACCAACATCATCGCGTTCCTCGCAATATCCCACGGATATGGTCAAGGGATTGCAGATTCCAATTTTCCACGTCAATGGCGATGATCCCGAAGCGGTCGCGCGGGTGGCGAAAATGGCCTACGACTATCGACAAGAGTTCAACAAGGACGTCGTTGTCGATATCGTTTGCTACCGTTTGCGCGGACATAACGAGGGTGATGATCCCTCGATGACACAGCCGGTAATGTACTCGCTGATCCAAAGTAAGAAATCGGTACGCCAGCTTTATACCGAAGCACTGATTGGTCGCGGCGATATTACTGACGACCAAGCAAAACAGGCACTGGCAGACTTTAAGAAGACCCTTGAGCGGCACTTTGCCGAACATAAGGAAGAAAAACCGCGCACCACCGATGATTCCAATACGGTAGCTGGCCTGGAGTTACCCTCATCGCAACACGAGGATGCCGGGATGATGGTTGGCTGGTCGACCGCGGTTTCTGCCGGCATGTTGAAGCGGGTTGGCACCGCACATACGCGCCCGCCCGAAGGATTTCATGTCCATCCGAAGTTAGAAAAACTCTTACAGCGCCGCGAACAGATGGCAACTGAGGGCGGGATCGATTGGGGGTTTGGTGAGCTTCTCGCCTTTGGCACGTTGTTGATGGAAGGAGTGCCGGTACGACTGACCGGCCAGGATTGCCGCCGCGGGACCTTTACCCAGCGGCACGCAACCCTGCATGACAATAAGACCGGTGCGGAGTGGACTCCCCTGCAATATCTCACCGAAGATCAAGCAAAACTGTGGATCTATGATTCCTCCCTTTCCGAATATGCGGTGATGGCCTTCGAATATGGCTATTCGGTGGAGCGTCCCGATGCGCTGGTGCTGTGGGAAGCCCAGTTTGGTGACTTCGCCAATGGCGCCCAAACTGTGGTTGATGAGTTCATTAGCTCCTCGGAGCAAAAATGGGGTCAACGCTCCTCGGTTGTCCTACTCCTGCCGCACGGCTATGAGGGGCAGGGCCCTGACCACTCCTCGGGGCGGATTGAACGCTATCTGCAGCTGTGCGCTGAGGACAATATGATCGTCGCCCAGCCCTCCACTCCGGCATCTCACTTCCACCTGTTGCGCCGCCAGGCCTATGCGCGTCCGCGTAAGCCCCTGGTGGTGTTTTCCCCCAAACAGCTCCTGCGTTTGAAAGCCGCGGCCAGCGATATCGCTGATTTCACCGAGGGGACCTTCACCCCGGTACTGCCCGATTATGACGCCGGTGAAGGGGTGGATCGCGTGCTGTTGTGTTCGGGGCGGGTCTACTACGATCTGACCAGCCAACGCCGTCAGCGCGGTGCGGACAACACCGCCATTATTCGCCTCGAGCAGCTCTACCCGCTGCCACTTCCAGAAGTGCGCGCCGAATTGGAGAAATATCCGAATGCGACGCTCACCTGGGTGCAAGATGAACCCGAAAATCAGGGCGCCTGGTGGTATCTGGCAATGAATCTCGCCCCGCAGCTCGACCGGCCCTTGCAGGTGGTTTCCCGCCCGGCAGCCGCATCGCCGGCAGTTGGGACCACCAAGATGCATGCTGCCCAAGCCGAACGGCTGTTCGATCAGGCATTTGCCGCAGGTAAGTAGCGCATCCACCTCGGCCCCGTCCACTGTGGCGGGGCCAAGGTGTCACCGAGCTGAAGCGCACCTTAAAACCAGGCACAATAGACCTATGCGTATTTTCGTGATTGGTGATGAGCTGGCCGCCGGGCTCGGTGATGCCCGCTATCTCGGCTGGGTGGGACGGGTGGCCGCCCGCAGCGAGCTTGCCACCCCGGCTTACCTCGCGAATCTCGCTATTCCCGGTGCCTCCACCTCCAGTCTCGCCGGTGGATGGCGCAGTGAAATTGAACGGCGTCTGGCCACCGGTGATGATTGCCGCCTCGTTGTCGGGTTGGGAATTGGTGATCTGCGCGAGGGGCTGTCCACAGCACGTTCGCGCTTAAACCTCGCCAACCTCCTCGACGGTGCTTCGCGCTTACATCTGCCCACCTTTGTGATGGGCCCTCCCCCACTGCACACCACCGGTGATATTGCCACCCTCTCGGATGCCTATGCCGATGTGTGTGCGCGCCGCCATGTCCCTTTTGTGCACACCTATCGACCGCTGATCACCCACGAACAGTGGCTCACCGATGTTGCTCACAATGACGGTTCCCACCCCGGTCAGCTCGGTTATGGGCTGCTTGCCTGGCTGGCATTAAACCAGGGATGGTGCGAATGGGTGGGAAGTGGCAGCTAAGGGCGGGAGTTACCTCACGTTTACCGTGCTCATTGGTATAGACAGCCCAGGTAGTGCCCTAACCCGGTATGGTAGGCGCGGACCGGAAGTGAGCATTCCGAAGGGGAATTAGCGATATGAGTAACTTGACTGACCAGCTTGGCGCCCAGGTACGCGTTGTTGCTGGCCGCAGCCCACAGTCCTCCACCGAGGTGGAATTTTGGCACGGCTTATCCGCCACAGTTATGGAGCGGATTGCTGAACGATGGGAAGAAACAGCCCGAGCCTACAGTAGTGCGCGACAGCAACACTATCTGTCGGCCGAATTCCTCATGGGGCGAGCTCTGCTCAATAACCTCACCAATATGAAATTGGTGGAAGAGGCGGAAGCAGCTGTGGGCTCCTTTGGCCACAATCTCTCCGACGTGCTGGAAGCCGAACCCGATGCGGCCCTTGGCAATGGCGGGCTCGGGCGACTGGCGGCATGCTTCCTCGACTCGTGTGCCACACAGAATCTTCCGGTCACCGGCTACGGAATTCTTTATCGTTACGGCCTGTTTAAGCAGCAGTTTGATCATGGTTTCCAGCAAGAACATCCCGACCCGTGGATGGAAGAGGGCTATCCTTTTGTGATTCGACGCGAAGAAGAGTATCGCATCGTTCACTTTGACGATATGACCGTGCGGGCCGTCCCCTACGATATGCCAATTACCGGGTATGGCACCGATAACGTCGGGACGTTACGGCTGTGGCGGAGCGAACCGATGGAAGAGTTCGACTACGACGCGTTCAACTCCCAGCGATTCACCGACGCGATTGTCGAACGCGAACGGGTCCACGATCTGTGCCGGGTGCTCTACCCGAATGACACCACCTATGAAGGAAAAGTCCTGCGGGTACGCCAACAGTACTTCTTCGTTTCCGCCTCATTGCAGACAATGGTGGACACCTACGTGCGCGAACATGGCGATGATCTGCGTGGTTTTGCTGACTACAACTGTATTCAGCTCAACGACACCCACCCGGTCCTCGCGATTCCCGAACTGATGCGGATCCTGCTCGATGAGCACAACCTCAGCTGGGAAGATGCCTGGGCTGTGGTGCAAAAAACCTTCGCCTACACAAACCACACGGTGCTCGCCGAGGCATTGGAAACGTGGGAGTATTCAATCTTTGAGCGCCTGTTTGGGCGGATTTTGGAAATCACCCGCGAAATTGATCGCCGTTTCCGTGCCGAACTTGCCGCGAAAAACTACGACGATGCGACCATTGACTACCTCGCTCCAATTTCTAACGGTCGTATCCACATGGCATGGATCGCCTGCTATGCTGCCTACTCGATTAACGGGGTCGCGGCACTGCACACCGAGATTATTAAGCGCGAAACCCTCAAGCACTGGTATGAGCTCTGGCCAGAAAAATTCAACAACAAAACTAACGGAGTCACCCCGCGCCGCTGGTTGAACCAGTGCAACCCACGCCTGGCGCAACTGCTGACTGACGAGCTTGGATCCGATGCGTGGGTCACCGACCTCGACCGCCTCCAAGAACTGAGTGATCGGGCTGATAATCCCGATGTGCTGGCCAAATTGCGGGCAATTAAGCAGGAAAATAAAACCGATTTCGCCGCCTGGATTGCCAAGCGTGAAGGAATCGACATTAACCCCGAGGCGATCTTTGACGTGCAGATTAAACGACTGCACGAATATAAGCGTCAACTCATGAACGCGCTCTACCTGCTCGACCTGTACTTCCGGATTAAAGACAATCCCCACTGGGATGTGGTGCCGCGCGTTGCAATCTTCGGTGCGAAAGCTGCCCCGGGATATTTCCGGGCGAAAGCGATCATTAAACTGATTAACGAAATTGCGCGTCTGGTCAATAACGATCCGGAGATTGGCGATAAGTTAAAGATCGTTTTCGTTGAAAACTACAATGTCTCGCCCGCCGAACATATCATTCCCGCTGCTGACATTTCCGAGCAGATCTCCACTGCCGGAAAGGAGGCCTCGGGTACCGGCAATATGAAGTTCATGATGAATGGGGCCCTTACCCTGGGCACACTCGACGGCGCGAATGTGGAAATTGTTGACGCGGTCGGTGAGGATAACGCCTATATTTTCGGCGCGAAAGAAGAAGAACTCGCCGAACTGCGCCGCCACTACGATCCACGTGCGGTCGTGGCCAACACCCCCGGCCTCGCACGGGTGATCGATACGCTCACCAACGGCACCCTTGATGATGGGGGGACCGGCATGTTCCATGACCTGGTACGTTCTTTGCTGGAATCTCCCGGCTATGAACCTGCCGATGTCTACTATGTGCTCGGAGATTTCGCGGACTATCGCGCCACGCGTGATGCTATGGCCGAAGACTATCGTCACCAGCAGGCCTGGGCGCGGATGTGCTGGTTGAATATCACCAATTCGGGACGGTTTTCATCTGACCGCACCATTGCGGACTATTCGCGTGAGGTGTGGAAACTGCGCCCCAT
>JAUNVN010000005.1:5992-16792 GCA_030537655.1 Bowdeniella nasicola
AAAAACGGCCGGCCTTCGGGCCGGCCGTTTGTTGCTTAGGTATTTGGGCGCTTGCCGTGATTCGCCTTCGTCTTGCGGCGGTCCTTGCGTTTACGTCCACGTTTCGACATCAGTAACCTCCTTTACACCCGGTTATTTTGCCACACTTACCCCCCGCTGTGCAGGTGAGGGCTCAGTGCCAGTAGGTCTGGCGTTGGATCGTCACTTCCACGATGCGGGCGCGCAATGCCGCCGGTGCGGATTCGGAACATGACCGGCGTAGTACCGCGCGGATGTGGGCTTCCACATCGACGATTTCGTGACAGTGGTCGCACTGGTCAACATGTGTTTGTAACCGTGCGAGCAATTCACCTTCCAACTCGGCATCTAATAGTTCGTATAGACGTCGTTGGGCTTCTTCGCAACTGCAATCGTCCCGCATCACTTTTCTCCGTCCACATCCATGCCGAGCTTGCGCGCATAGTCAGCCAATGCCTCGCGCAGCTGGGCGCGACCGCGATGTAGCCGTGACATCACGGTCCCAACGGGCGTGTCCATAATTTCAGCGATCTCGCGGTATGCGAAGCCTTCCACATCGGCTAGATACACTGCCAAACGGCGATCTTCTGGCAAGCTCATCAAGGCGGCCTGTACCGTTTCGTTAGGGATACGCTCCAGCGCTTCGGCTTCCGCACTGCGCAGTCCGGTAGGTGAATGGGACGCAACTTCGGTTAGCTGCCAGTCCTCCACCCCATCACCGTAGGTTTGACGCGGTTCACGCTGCGCTTTGCGGTACTGGTTAATGTACAAATTGGTCATGATCCGATACAGCCAGGCCTTCAGATTCGTCCCCGGCTTGTATTGGGCAAATTTCTCGTAGGCACGCGCAAAGGTATCCTGCACTAAGTCCTCCGCATCGGCGGGGTTGCGAGTCATACGCAACGCCGCGCCATAGAGCCGGTCCAAATAGGGCAGGGCTTCTGTTTCAAAGCGCGTGTGCAGCGCTTCATCAGTTGTCATCACCTGTAAGCCTACCGGCAAAGGTGACATTCGTCGCTGCACGATGGTGGCCATATCCTTGTCAACACTGAAACCACCACTGCTATTCCCCCCAGCGGCAAGGCCAAAGCCATGGCACACTGGAGATATGATCATTAAACTGCTTGCTCGTCCACTTCTATCCGCGCCGTTTATTGTTGATGGCATCGATGCGTTTCGGTACCCCGAAAAGCACGCTGACCGTGTGCAACGTGTGGAACCC
Source organism: Bowdeniella nasicola (assembly GCA_030537655.1). Taxonomy (GTDB): domain Bacteria; phylum Actinomycetota; class Actinomycetes; order Actinomycetales; family Actinomycetaceae; genus Bowdeniella; species Bowdeniella nasicola_B. The sequence continues at coordinate 7,233 of JAUNVN010000005.1, forward strand.
TACCTCACGAAACTCGGACTTCCTCCCGCGCTGACAGCCGATAGTGAACTCCTCGCCCGTATTACCGGTGGGGTCAGTGCGCTGGCAGGGTTTGCGCTGGCAACCGGCCGGAAATCACGCTTGGCTGCCCTGACCTTGGCAACAATCCACGTGCCCATCACCCTTGCCAATACCCTGGCACGCTCCGAAGATGATGAATCCTCCCTCAGCCGCCTGGTGCGTAACGGTGCCCTGGTGGGTGGACTGTTGTATGCGGCGGAAGACCGCGGTGGCAAACCCTCGCTGGCATGGCGGATGGGGAACTACCGTGAGCACCGCGCCGAATTGAAAGAAGCGAAGCAAAAGGTCAAGGACCGCTACACCGACTAATGGCACGTCGTCGCGATATAGGCACTGACGATCCGCGGGTGCGAGTGCGGCCCGGACGTGGATCACGTCCACGGACCAAACGCCGACCCGACTATTCTAAAGCGCCACGCGCGATGGTCACCGCCGTTGACCGGGGGCGCTATGACCTGCGCTATGGCCAGCGTGATTTGAGAGCGGTCAAAGCCCGCGAAATTCCACACGGTGGGGTCGTTGTTGGCGACCGCGTCGCACTGCGCGGTGATCTCTCAGGTCGAAAAGATACCCTCGCGCGGATCGTCGCAGTTGATCCACGCTCCAGTGTGTTACGTCGCAGCGTCGAAGATGGCGAATTTTCGGGCACCGAACGCATTATGGTTGCCAATGCCACCCAGCTGCTGATCGTGACAGCCCTGGCTGACCCCCCACCGCGCACCGGGATGATTGACCGGTGTTTAGTGGCCGCCTACGACGCACAGATGCGCCCAGCCCTGGTCCTCACCAAAGCCGATCTTGCTGATGGCAGGGAGCTGGTTTCTCACTATGAGCCACTCGACATAGCAGTGCTGACCACCCGCGTGGATGACCGCGGCGAGATCACTGGGCTCGAGCCGCTGCGGGAGCTACTCGCAGATGAGCGCACGGTATTGGTCGGCCATTCTGGGGTGGGAAAATCCACGCTCGTCAATGCCCTGGTCCCCACCGCCCAGCGCCGGATCGGTCACGTCAATGAAGTCACCGGTCGCGGGCGACACACCTCCACCTCCGCGGTTGCCTTTGCGCTACCTGGCGGTGGATGGATTATTGACACCCCCGGCGTGCGCTCCTTTGGCCTGGCCCATGTTGATACCGACTCGCTATTACAGGGTTTTCCCGAACTTGCCGGGGCAGCAACTGCATGCCCACGCGGGTGTAATCACGATGATGCATACTGCACCCTTGACCAGTGGGCACACACGCACGGCGAACGTGAAGTCCAACGTTTGGAGTCCTTCCGCCGTCTTTACCACGGGATCACCGGGGCAAGCTAGCGCGTTGTTGCAGGGAGATTGACCGCCCTAACCACTAGGCTGGTGACATGACCAGTTTGCACGATGACCTCGAATTCGCCCTCAATCTTGCTGACAGCGCCGACAGCCTGACAGCCAAGCGGTTTTGGTCCCAAGATTTCCATGTTGAAACCAAACCCGATATGTCACTGGTAACCGATGCTGATCGGCAAACCGAACGGCTGTTGGCCGACCAGATCGCCCGCGAACGCCCCACCGATTCGATCTACGGCGAAGAATTTGGCACGCGCGGTCACGCGAGCCGCCAGTGGATTATTGATCCGATTGATGGCACCGCGAATTTTGTGCGCGGTGTGCCCGTGTGGGCAACGCTGATTGCGCTGGCAGTTGACGATGAGGTGCACCTCGGAGTGGTATCCGCCCCGGCACTGGGGCGGCGCTGGTGGGCTGCAACCGCAATGGGGGCCTACACCTCCCGTCTGGGCGGACCTGAACAGCGCATCGCGGTTTCAAATGTGCGCGCTATTGCAGATGCTTCCCTGTCCTTTTCCTCGCTGCACGGGTGGCAAGAGCGCGGACTGCGCGAGGAGTTCTACCAGTTGACCTCCCAGGTGTGGCGCACCCGCGCCTACGGTGATTTTTGGTCCTACATGCTGGTAGCAGAAGGGGTGGTCGATATTGCGTGCGAACCAGATCTGGAAGTCTACGATATGGCGGCACTCGCCCCGATTGTGCGCGAGGCGGGTGGGGTATTTACCGGTGTTAACGGCACACCGGGCCCCTTTGGTCGCGATGCGATTGCAACCAATGGGCCACTGCATGACCAGGTACGCGAAATTTTGACACCGCAGTCCTAACGATGCGGATTTGGCACACTTCCGATTGGCATTTAGGGCGTACCTTCCACCAGTTGGACCTGCGTGCGTCCCACGCTGCCTACCTCACCCACCTGGTGGAAGCTGTTCAACGCGAAGCCATCGATGTGGTGTTACTTGCCGGAGATTGTTTTGATCGGGTCTATCCGCCCCTGAGTGCCGTTAGCCAACTCCACGAGGTGCTGCGCGAACTCACCCGCCACACCACGGTGGTAATCACCAGTGGGAATCATGACTCCCCCACCCGGTTGGGAATGCTCGCGGGATTGACCTGCGAGCGACTCCACCTGATCACCACGATCGAAGCGGGCACCACCCCGCTGGTATTGACCGGGCGAGATGGCCACCAGATCGCACTATGTGCCCTGCCCTACCTGGGGGTGGATGCCTCTCGACGAGAACTTGCCGCCGCTGATGGCAGCCTGCCGGAGCGCAGCCACCAGGCGGTTATGGATGCGGCAGTTGCCCGGATATGCGCAAACCTGGAGCCCCTTCGCGCGACATACGGTTCAATCCCCGTAGTGATTGCCGCGCACGCATTCGTAGCCGGAGCACGGGCAAGCCAATCAGAACGTGATATTCGCATCGGGGGACTCGATCGTATCGCCGCCAATACTTTCGATCCGGCTAACCCCAGCTACGTGGCGCTCGGTCACCTGCACCGTCCGCAAGATATTACCGGTGGCAGCTGCCCCATCCGCTATAGCGGCTCACCGCTGGCACTGTCCTTTTCAGAAGCAACCGATGTTAAATCCTCCACGATTGCAAGTATTACCGCCGATAGTCTCACCCTGAGGCAAATCCCCGCGCCGGTAACTCATCCCCTGCGAGAAATCCGCGGTCAGCTGGAGGAGCTCCTCACCTTGGAGATCGACGCTGACACGTGGGTGAAAGCCGTGGTGCGCGATAATGTCCGTCCGCCGCGCGCCTGGGCTCAGCTGCGCGAGCGTATTCCGGGCTTAGTTGTGCTTTCCTGGGAACCTGAAGAACCACAAGCCACAGATTTTTCTCTGCCACAGGCCACGCGAAACCAGCCGCTGGCAGTTGCCGAGGCATTTTTCGCGCACGTGCGCCCACAGGCTACACTCAGCGAATCCGAAGCCGCACTGGTGCGCGCCGCCTACGAAACCGTGCGGGAGCAATAGTGCAACTTCACCATCTGTCCTTCGGTGCGATCGGTCCGTTTGCGGGCCGACATGACATTGACTTTGATGCGCTTGGCGCACACGGTCTATTCCTCCTGTCCGGGCCGACCGGGTCGGGAAAATCAACCATTATCGATGCGATCGTCTTCGCGCTCTACGGTGCTTCGAGCTCGGGTGCCGATAGCGCGACCAACGAACGCCTCCACTGTGCGGCCACTCCGGATGCCACCCCCTTTGTCACCCTGACGTTTTCCACCCACGCCGGGGTGTTTCGGATTGAACGCACCCCGGAACATCGCGCTCACACGCCTGGACAGCAGTGACGATGCGACAAATCTTGACGCCGGAGAGGTTTTGAGCGACCGCGTGCGTGAAGCCGCGGTCCAAATCGGGCAGATTATCGGATTGCAGCGCACCGAATTCACCCAAACCATGGTCCTACCCCAGGGGCGCTTCGCCCAGTTTTTGACTGCTCCAGCAGAAGAACGCACCACAATTTTGCGTGAACTGTTTGGCACCGAAATGTATGCGCGGTTGCAAACGGCCCTCACCGACGGGGCGCGCCAGGCTGAAGAAACGGTCGCTACCAGTGCGAAACGTGCCGCTAGGGCAATGATGATCGCGTGGGAACATGCTGCCAATCATCCGCGATGTCAGGCCGACCTTCCCGAACGTGATCGCGATATTGACGATATGCAACTCCTTGGCGATCGCCGGCTGTGGCAGGCACTCGAGCAGGCAACCACAACGGCGGCCAGGTATGCAGCTAGTGCCCGTGCCAGAGAGGAAAGTGCGAGGGCGAGTGCAGCTGCGTTGCAAAACGAACGTGAACGCCGTGCCGCGTGCGCCGAGCGCCAAGCTCGCGGCCGCGCCGCCATTGCCACGACCAACGACCTGGCCGCTATTGCGCCGGATATCGCTCGCCGACGCGCCCACCTCGACCTGCAAGGTCAACTGCGAGCCTTGGATGCTGCCTGCCAGGAGGTACGCCGTGCAGTTGGTGAACTTGACCGAGCTGCTGCAGCCATTGACATGTCGCGCCCACCCCACCCCGATAGCGATATCAGTGAGCTGGTGACGTGGTGGCAAACCTCTGCGATTACCGCCGCGATTGATCGCGCTGATAAACGCGCCCACGCCATCGCTGCCGCGGTGGTACGTGCACAAGCGGAAGCAACCCAGCTCGATGAACTCCAAGCACGCGCCGACCAGCTCACCAAACGTGTCACCAAGCTCGCCGACCGGCGGCGCGAGGTGGGAAAAGCCCTCGCACAATCTCGCCACCAGCGCGCCACACTCCCCTCCCAGATCGCAACGCTCTCACGCAAATATCGGGCAGCGAGCGCCGACGCCAAGCGCCTTGGCGCCCTGGAACGTACCCGTGATCAGGCCAGTGAGCGCGTCAAGCGAATCGCGACGCTGCACACCCGCCGCCAGGATGCCACTCATGCTGAAGCACAGCGCACCCAACTGGGTGAACGCCACCGCGAGGCAGTGGCAGCCTATGAAACATTAGCTGCCCGCTGGGCAGCCACCGCGGCGGCCCGACTCGCCGGTCAACTACAGCGCGATACTCCCTGTCCGGTATGTGGCTCACCCACCCACCCCGCTCCTGCCACCGCCAGCGAGGAGCTGATAGAACTCGCCGATGTGCAACAAGCAAACCAGCAGGCCGGCGCAGCCTTAGAAGCTCTCAGCACCGCGGATGCCAACCTTGCCGCATTGCAAGCTGAGATCGCTGAGCTGGAAGCTGACCTGGATGGGGACTGTGCTGAGCGGGCGGCTGCAGATTTGCAGACGGCCGAGGTGGCACTGGCCGCTGCGCTCCACGCCGCCTCGGCAGCACCAACCCTTGAAACTGAACTGCGCGCGGCACGTGAAGCGCTCGCGGTGGCGCATAGCGAAGTGCGCTCCCACGCCGCTGCCATGTCTGCGCTCACCGGCGATTGGCGGGCAGCACAGCGAGAGGCACGTGAGATCAACGCCAAGATTCGTACCCTGCTTGGTGATGCGCCCAGTCTTGCCAGCTACCGGCAGGACCTGCGTGAACGCGCCGATGCGAGCGCTAAGCAAAACGCGACGATCAAAACCGCCCGCAACGCCGCAGCGGCACTCGCACATGCTTTTACCCACCTGGAACAACAGCGCTCCCACGTGTGCGCCGCCCCGGACCTGCAGGTGTGCGCCCCCGAACTCGGCGCACAGGCCACCGCGCGCCAGCTAGGAGCTCTGCTGCTCGCAGATGCTGACGCAAAGGCACTGAAGTCCGAGGTGGATGACTATGACGCGCGCCTTGCCGCCGCAAAGGCAACACTGGCCGATCCGCAGGTCCGCACCGCGATGGAAGCGCAAACTGCCAACGTCGCAGCACTTGATGGTCCCCTACGCCAGGCTCGTGCCGATGCCGCCAACGCCACGGCCGCAGCGGCGACCGCACAGCACCTGTCCAGGCAACTGCAAGACGCTTATGAAAGCGCCCGCGAGGTTCATGGTGCCTACACGAAACGAAGCCGCGAGGTGGCCGATGCCATTATGCTCGGTCAGCTCGCGCGCGGCGATAATCCCCACCATCTGACGTTGGCAACCTACGTGCTGATCGATATGTTCGATGAGGTGCTTGCCGCCACCAATATCCGCCTGCTAGAGATCTCCGAAGGCCGCTATGAACTGCAGCGGCGCTTACAGCGCGAATCGGGCCGCCAACGCCGGCTCGGTCTCGCCTTGCAGGTGTGGGACCACGCCCACGATCAGACTCGCTCTCTGGATTCGCTTTCCGGTGGGGAGACGTTCTATACGGCGCTATCGCTCGCGCTGGGACTGGCGGACTGTGTGCGCGCTGCCCACGGCGGGATCGAGATGAACACCCTGTTTATCGATGAGGGCTTTGGGGCACTCGATGGGCACACACTCGATACGGTGATGGCCCGCCTGCATGAACTCCAGCAGGCCGGCCGACTCGTCGGGGTCGTATCCCATGTTGAAGATATGCGCCAACGAATCTCCACGCGTATTGAGGTCTCCAGATTAGATCGGGGTATCTCCACGTTGACCGTGGTGGGAGCCTAGCTCAGATCAGCCGCCGGTGTGCTGCCGAGCTGGCATCCACGAACTGCCGATACGGACCCGCCTGCGCCGCCAGAGTGGCAGGCGCACCGCGCTGGGCGATCGTGCCTGGAGCGCCGACCTCGTGTTGCAAAACGATCACCTGATCCGCATCACGAATCGTCGATAGCCGATGGGCAACGACAATGACGGTGCGATTATTGGTCAGCTCGCGCATCACCGCTGTAATAGCTGCCTCATTTTCACCATCGAGCGCGGAGGTGATCTCATCGAGAAGTAAGATCGGGGCGTTTTTCAAAAAGGCGCGCGCAATGGAGACGCGTTGCCGCTCGCCACCCGAGAGTTTCAACCCTCCCTGTCCAACTCGGGTATCCCACCCATCGGGGAGCCGATCAATGACGTCATCAAGTCGTGCCGCGCGCGCCGCTGCGATCAGTTCGGCATCGCTCGCCTCGGGGTTGGCCATCCGCACGTTCTCAGCGATGGTGGTGTCAAAGAGGTACACATCTTGGAAGACCATCGAGATGTGGCGCATTAGCACCGCGGTGGGAATATCACGAACATCGACTCCACCGATACGTACCGCACCTTCGTCAACATCCCAAAACCGGGCGAGCAACCGTAAAATTGTGGACTTGCCAGACCCTGAGGGACCAACGAGTGCGGTCATCGTTCCGGTATCGGCCCGGAAAGAAATATCGGCAAGGACCGGATTGCCAGCCTGGTAACCAAAGGTGACATTCTCAAAAGTAATATCGGTGTCCTCCAGGGTGGTAACGGCTTGGTCACCGGTAACCTCAGGCAGCAGATCAGCGCTCAAAATCGCATGGATGGCGCGAAGTGCCACCAGTGAATTGTGCATTTCGGTTGCGTAGAGCACCGTTTTCGTTAGCGGATCGAACATCCGAGTTGCAATGACCATCATCGCGAGATAGGCGATCGGATCAAGAGCGTCGGTGAGGACAAAATGTGCCCCGAGCCCAATGAGCGCTGCAAAGACCACAATGAGGATGAAAGTGTAGACCTGCACTGGGCGGCGTTTACTTCGCAAGGAGGCCCGCGTGGCAATATCTTCGTCGCTCAATGCGCGCTCCAGCGGTTCCCATGCCCGCTCGCTATGGCCGGTCGCGCGCAAGATTGGTTGCAATTGGGCATATTCGATCAGCCGACCAGCAGCGACCTGGGCTGCCCGTGTTTCCATCGCGTGGGCGGCAATTGAACGGCGCCGCATCCACCGCCACACGACGATCAGCGGTGGGATTGCTACCAGGATGATTGCTGCGAGCTGCCAGTGAAAAAAGAAGAGGGCTACCGTCATCACCAGCGGAATCCCAAAGGCCGTAACAATGTTGGGAATAACAATTGACGCGATATGCGACAGGGTGTTGATTTCTCGCGAGACAGCAGATGCGAAGGCCCCTTGGCGCGCAGCGGTATGCCACCCCAACGGGAGTTGTAATACGTGGGTGGCGATCCGCTCAATAAGACGATCACACACTTCATAGACACTGATGCGGTAGGAACGCACCTGCGCATAGACCCCGGTGCCAAAGGTGGCCAGCGCCATGATGATCACGGCTAGTAACCAGTACCAGGTGTGGGGATCGCCGCTGAGAAATGCTCGCAAAAATGGGTAGAGCAGGACCAGGGTGACCCCTTCGATAATGGCGGTGATGATAAACACCCCGGTCAGGGAGCCAAGTTCGCGCACTCCGACAATGTCGCCAAATAGTTTCCACATGTGAGCTCCTATGCGATCTCAGCTTGTTGTTGTGCCTGCCAGAGCCGCCGATAGGTTCCATCGGCACCACAAAGGTGTTCATGGGTGCCGCATGCGACCAACCTCCCGTTGTCAATCACGGCGATCTGGTCGGCGCCCACCACGGTTGCGAGACGATGGGCGATGATAATGACGGTTTTTCCAGCCGCTAACCCCACCAAAGCACGGTGGATTTCACGTTCGGATTGCGGGTCGGCCTGAGCTGTTGCCTCATCGAGAATCAATATCGGTGCGTTCGCCAGATAGGCTCGGGCGATGGTGACACGTTGCGCTTCCCCGCCCGAGAGCACCCCACCGACCCCACCGATAACCGTCTCGTAGCCATCGGGCAGTTCCATAATGCGCTCGTGAATACACGCGGCTTTGGCCGCAGCAATCACCTGCTCTCGGCTGGCTTGGGGATTGGCAAGCGCAATATTGTTGTGCACCGTGTCATGACTGAGCGCTATCTCTTGAAAGACCAGCGCTATCCGCGAGAGCAGCCAGCGAGATGACACATCCCGGATATCGTAACCACCGATGCGGATCGTGCCGTGATCAACGTCGTAAAACCGGGCGAGGAGCCGGGCAAGAGTGGTTTTCCCACCCCCGGACGGCCCAACGAGGGCGGTAACGGATCCGGCAGGTAGCTGCAAGGAGATATGCTGCACGACCGGTTCGGCTGGATCATAGCCAAAAGTGACATCCTCAAAGGCGATATCCAGCGCTGCGACAGGATCATCCTCACCTTGGCAGCCAGCTGCCATGGGAGCGATGGACATCAAATCTGCAGTACTGTGAGCGCTCTGGCGAGCTTCATACAGGTGTTGCATCAGGCTCAGCAGTTGCATCAATCCTTTCGGAGTTCCCAAACTGATGAGAAAGAAGGGAATGGTCTGGGCCGTTTGTGCCCATCCGTTGGCCACAAACCACCAGGCGATAGGGGCGACGGTGGCAAAAATGACGGCGGGACTTAAAAAACTCATCGAAATAGCCATCGTGCGTCCCACCCCGGCCATCCACCGATAAGAAATGTCACTGAAGTTGTCACGCGCCGCATCAAATCGGGTATGGGCAATCTCGGCACCTTGGAAATTTTTGATTTCCTTCACGCCTTGCGCCATTTCGACAGTGGCGGCAGCCAGTTCAGTTTGCGCTGCACTAAATTCATCCGTCGTCTTGCTGAACTGTTTCACATAGCCGAGGTTCACAATGAGAAGCACCACCATCCAGATGGCCAGGATCAACAGGGTCATCCGCCAGTCCACCCACATCAGGTAGCCGAGCCCGGCCAGGAGAGTGACCACCCCGTAGGTGAAATCCCCCGCCAGATGGGCGACGAGGGTGTGGAGCGCTGCGGTGT
>JAUNVN010000005.1:16802-17141 GCA_030537655.1 Bowdeniella nasicola
TGCGGTGTCATCGACGACCATTTTCCGAATTGCGCCGGAGCTGGTCTGATCCACTGCTCCCAGCGGAATCCGCCCGAGGGTAGCAACTAATTGCCGGCGCAGCTGGTAGCGCAACTTCGCTTCGCCCATGTGGGTGATCCCCAAGGCAAAACCATAGGCAAGGTTGCCAATCAGGAGGCTGACCACCGCAACCACCACCCAGGTCAGGAGCTTTCCGTCTGCCTGATGCAAGACGATCGCGGCAATATGGCTAAGCGCAATGTAGGGGATAATACTCGCAATTGCGGCGATGGCTGCAATGAGCGCGGAAATCCACATCACCGCACGCGCGGGTCTAAT
>JAUNVN010000005.1:17151-22066 GCA_030537655.1 Bowdeniella nasicola
AACAGTGACGGCCATAACGCATTTCCTTTCGAACTCAAAAGGTGAACACCCTTCACTATAGGCCAGCCTAACCTAATTGGAAAGGGTGTTCTGCGTTAGCTGTTCGTCACGAGCGTCGCTCGCCCAGATTGAATTCGGCGATGAGCAGGGCGCGTTCATCGGGGTGGTACCACAGCAGATCCCACGCTTCGAGCTGCGCGAGCGCGCTATCGCTGGTACGCGCCGCCATAACGGCTGGTCCGGCTGCGGCTTCATCAAGAAAAATTGCGGCGACATCACTCCACTTCACCGCGGTATCCAACCGGCACAGCGCCGGCAGCGCGGGATCATCCTCCGCGGTTACCGGCGCATCAACGGCAAGGACTACCCGACGCGGATAGGCGGCACTGGCGGCCAGTGCCGCATAATCGCCAGCACTGAGCAGCGCTGAATAGGCTCGCTCTTCGCCGTCACATTCGGGTAACGCAGCCGCCAAATCGGGGGTATCACCAAATGCGGGGGAGCCAGCGCAAAATGCTGCCGGAGCATCATCACCAAGGTCAACCACTCTCAGGGGAAGGAAACAGCGCATAGCGCCATTGTCCCCCATCACCGCGAATCTGGCTGGCTGCCAGTGGCCGGGGATCACCGGGGGCATGGGCAGCTGGCGGGCATACCTATCGCTGGTCGAATCGTGGTGGCTGCGGTAAGCGGACCGCCCCATCACCATCGATGGTGCTCGATTCCACTTCGGCTGGGCTAACCGTGACGTGGCGCGCGGGAGGCTGCGGCCGCGTGAACATCTCCCCCAGCGTTGCTCGTGCTCGCACCATCAAGTTCCTCACGTCCCAGCGCAGTGGTCGATGGTGCGCGCGGTAGCGGACATCGGCAAGTTGGCAGGCGAGTTTCCGCAGGTCCGTGGTGGCTACCGAGCGCGGGGCGACTTCACCCAGCGGTGAGCCATGTAGCAGTGCCATCTCGCAGCTGCGCTGATCGGCGCGAATGAGACTGGCGCGGGTGGCCCGAGAAAACCGTTGCAGCACCTCCATCACGGCAGCAGGCGAGGCCGGTGCGTTCGCAGCCGGCTGCACGGCGGTCACCACCAGGTGGTCACGGGCGGTCAATTCATGCTCGTGAAGATACAGCAGTAAGCGGTGCATCCCATCGGCATCGGCGCGCGCGATATGGAGCACCCGGCCGGCGGCCGCAATGATGGCGGTACGCAGCTCGCCAACATGTGGAGCAAAGGGGTCGTAGCGCTCCGCAGCGGGCCACGGGGTAGCTTCGGTATCAAATATCACGAACCGATAGGACCTACCGGCCGTATAGATGAGCGGCTCAATTGTCGCGGGCGGGATTTCTGCCCACCTGGTAGCGCTGCCAATCCCGGTAAGAATGTCGATCGCCCCACGAGTGCGCACGGCAGCACGAAGGACCTCCTGATTCAACCGCCCCTGGTTGGCACGGCGGGCGATGGTGGCCAAACCGGAAATGTCATCAAGAATCCCCAGACGCACATCAATACTGGGGGCGCACATATCGGCATCGATCAGCAAAGTGGGCCCCAATTCGGCCAGGGCATGGGCGAGCGTAATCGCCACGGTGGTACGCCCGGTTGAGCCCGGCGGTCCGGTAATGGCGATCACCGTGGTGGTCTCGACAGGCACCTGGGCTGGAGGCGGTGGCATCTCGCGGTGGTACTGGCGCTCACCGCAGACCAGTTGCACAATTGCCGTCGCGATCACTTCGGGCGCCGTGGTGTCAGCCATCACCTTATCCGCCCCGAGACTGCCGATACGTTCCAAGTCATCGTGGTGGGAGAGCAGCATAACGCAGAGCCCACTGGCCTGCAGTTGGCGCACAAATTCGGCATCGACACGACCGCTGGCGGCATCGATCACCGCGATCGCCCCCACTCCGGCGTGTGCGGCCGCAAGTACTTCGGCGTGGTCGCTGCAGCGACGTTGCACCCGCACCTGGTCACGATATTGATCCAGGGCGCGCACCAGTGCGGGCTCCAGCGGACCGAAGACAGCAAGGAGGATGCCGCTGGTCACTGGTCGGCCTGGGGGATCACGGCGAGGAATCCTTGGCTTCCCATCCCCGCCAGGAGCGCGGCCACATCCTCGGGACTAACTCCGACTTCGACAGTGCCGAACTGGCGGGTCATAACTGCGCTGGCCTGGTGGACCTGTTCAATAATCGCCCCTTCAGCCAGGATGCGTGCGGTCGTGGACTCACTTCCACTCACCGTTGGCACCAACCAGATATCAACGAGAGTTCCGCGTGTGGCATGTTCGGGTAACTGCGCACCAAGCGGAATTACCACCGACCGGCGTTGGACATCTACGCCCTGACCGATTGCGCTTGTGGCAATCAACTCGCCATCGCCGACGGTACGCGTGACCACGCCCTGCGGTTTACGCGTTGCCGGCAGATAATACCTGGCCACATCGGGGTGAACACGAACCTCGCGGACATGGCCGGCAAGTGCCGTTCCCGGGGTCAGGGTTCCCCGCGCTGCCCACACTGTGGTACGCGCATCAAGAAATGAGACAAGCCAGGACCCCATTGCAACGGCAAGCGCGAGCAAAATGATGCCAATACCCAGACGCGGGTCTTTCCAATTCGGCCTGATTTTTACGATCTGGCCAACGCGGTGTGCTTTATTTTCGCCACTTGAGGGCAAAGATATTTCCATGGGTTTTATCATGACGAAGCCATAAAGGTAAGGCAAGCCTTTGGAATTTGCCTGTGGATAACGGCACTTTTAGCGTGCACCATTATGAAATACTCGAGATATGTCAGCCCGATTTTTAACCCTTGCCGATCTGTCTGAGCAGTTAGCAATCTCAATGATTCAAGCACGCGCGCTCGTCCGTTCTGGCGAGATTCCTGCCATCCAGGTTGGTGGGCGTAATCAGTGGCGGATCGAAGCGAGCGTGCTGGAAGAATATATCGAGAAGAAGTACGCCGAAAACGCGCGTCGTGTGGCATTGCAACAGGCGGAAGACAGCTCGCACTAGTTTTCATCCCACTGCCCTCCCCACACCTCGATGAGATACCAGTTGGTAAGAGGCACCACCATCGCGGTGCCATCAGCGCTCGCCAATTCGACATAGTCGGCACCAAGCGCCAAAATTTTCCCATCAAAGGCCACCTTGTGCAGATGAATCCGCACGCGGGCGCGCTGGGCAGCCACGCGGCGTAACACCGAGGTGAGAGACCGTGCAGCATCCACCTTCGTTGCCACCTTGCTAGCTCGCCCCAGACCGGTAATACGCACCAGCTGACCGATCGCAAGTATCAGCAGCTGCCCCTCCTCCTGGAGGATCACCCACCCGGCGGCACTATCGCGCACCAGGCCGCGCAGCTGACGTCCATCGCGTAACTGGACCCCAAGACGCTGTCCGTGCGCACCACAGAGCCGCTCCGCCACGGTGATGGCGGCGCGCTCGGCTTCAATTAACCCCAGGTCGCCCACCTCACGCTCCAGGGTGGACATCCGATCGCGCACATCCGCGAGGATCTCCCCCAGGCGCTCTTCCATCGCAGCTGGTGGCGTCAGATCGTGCATAACCTTAGCCTAAAGGGTTGGAGCTGTTGTTTCGGGCAGTTTTCGTGATGGGATCTCGCCCCTTCGATTGTGCTTGCGGCCAAATTACAGGACAGTAATTTAACGATTCCACTTTACATCGACTCGCATGCAACTTATTCTGCTTACATCAAACGCTATCAAATGACATGAAAGTGGAGTTGCGATGCGCACGCAGGAACGACTCGTTGCGGCACTGCTTGGCGCGCTTAGCGCTGCGAGCACCTGGCTGTTAGGTCACGCCGCCCTCACCGCAGCACAGCAGCTCACCCATGCCACGGCGTCGCTGCACTCCTCGCAACTGGTGATTATCGCAGCCATTAGCGCTGCAGGCGCAGCCATCAGTGGCTGGTATTGCCTCGGCCTGAGTGTGACAGCCGCGCGCGGACTTTCCTCCTCGGGCGCGCGATTCCTCGCCCCCGGGGTGTCACGTGCAGTGCGGCTCGGAGCTGCGATCCTTACCGCATGTGCCATCCCGCTGGGGGCAGGTGCAAGCGATGAAGGTGTCCCCCACGGCGACCTCTTGCCGCCGTTACCCACCACAAGCGCCCCTGCGCTGCCAGCTGCCGCACCTGCGAGACCACAGCCGGTAGGTCTAACCCACCGCGTTGCCCCCGGTGAATGTTTGTGGACAATCGCCACCACAATCCACCCAACGGCAAGTGTGCAACAACGTGCCGCGCTGGTCGCCGAGCTGGTGCGTGTGAATCCGGCTATTACCGATGCCGACCTGATCTACCCCGGTCAGGTGCTCAACCTTCCGGAGGTGCGCTAATGCGTCCAACATTTCAACCGATGAGTGCCACCTCGGCACTCGATAACAAATTCCGTGTCGATTTCACAACCAGTGACACGGCTGCGTGGGGACCACGTTTTCCCGACGATGACCATCACGACCCGCAGCCCCCAGATCCGCGCCGGTGGGCCCCAACCGTAATGCGTGCAATCCTCGATGTGCTCTCCGGCTACCGTCCGGTCACCCACCTGACACGGTGGGTGAGTTTAGAGATCTACCATAATCTCGCTCGCCAGGCTGCCTTCGCCTATCGGCTTGGTCGCATACGTACCAGCCAGCGTCCCAGATTACGGCGCGTACAACTCTCCTCGGTTACCCGCGGGCGGATCAATATGATCGGCACGTTTGATGACGGCACGCACGTGCGAGCCTTTGCCAGCGAACTGGTCGTTCGACGCGACCGGTGGGTGGTCACCGACCTGCAAATCGGCTAGTAGCTACCTGCCGCGCTTGCGAGCTTGGCGAGCAGCGGCGCGCCGTTGCTGGCGGTTCATTCCCGTATTGGCACCGGCCGGTGGCGTGGCTCCGGGACGGATGAAGGAGGC
>JAUNVN010000005.1:22085-26764 GCA_030537655.1 Bowdeniella nasicola
TGGTCATGTGCTTGGGCGTTGGTGGCCGAATCTGAATATGACAGCTGGGTAGGTCGCTGCGGCGTTTTCAAAGCCAGTGGTGAACGCGCCTTTTTCTTGGGCTGTTGACTTGAGGTTGGTGCTGCTTTTTCATCTGCCTGCGGATCTGAGTCGCTCTGGGCTTCTGGCTCACCAACCTGGATAAAGAACAGGTAGCGAATGACCTCTTCCTTAATTGCCTCTTCCATTGCCTGGAATAGGTCATATCCCTCTTTACGGTATTCCACCAGCGGGTCACGCTGAGCCATCGCCCGCAGCCCGATTCCCTCCTTGAGGTAGTCCATCTCATAGAGGTGCTCCCGCCATTTTTGGTCAAGCACGGTTAACACCACGCGCCGTTCTAACTCACGCATCCGTTCGCCACCCACCTCTGCTTCGCGTTCGCGGTAGGCGACATCAATATCGGATGACAGTTCCCGAATCAGCATTTCCTGGGTAAGACGGTCACGGCCACCAGCCTCGTCAATAAGGTCATCAGCGGTGATTGTCACGTGGTAGACCCGCCCGAGGGTCGCAAACATTTCGGTCAGATCCCACGATTCTGGGCTCCCGGTATGGGAAAATGCCCGCACGATGGCGCGCACCACGTCGTGGCGGAAATTGGCGACCAACGCGGAGACATCCTCACCGACCAGCAATGCGTGGCGCCGATCGTAGACGATTGTGCGCTGCTGGTTCATAATGTCGTCATATTTCAGCACATTTTTGCGGGTTTCCGCGTTTTGCTGCTCCATTTGCTGCTGGGCTTTAGCAATGGCGTTCGACACCATTTTTGATTCCAGCGGCTGATCTTCAGGAAACTGATCCGACGCCATGATTCGCTGCGCTAACCCGGAGCCGAATGCCTTCATAATGTGGTCATCCATTGCCAGGTAAAAGCGGGTTTCGCCCGGATCTCCCTGCCGGCCAGAACGCCCGCGCAGCTGGTTGTCAATCCGGCGTGCATCGTGACGTTCAGTGCCAAGGACGTACAGTCCACCGAGTTTGACGACCTCGTCATGTTCGGCAGCGACTGCCTCTTTCGCTTCGGCCAGAGCTTTTGGCCAGGCCTGTTCGTACTCCTCGGGAGTTTCGGTCGGGGTGAGTCCGCGGGCTTTGAGGTTGTCAATCGCGATATGTTCCGCGTTACCGCCGAGCATAATGTCGGTACCGCGCCCGGCCATATTCGTCGCGACGGTTACGGCGCCTTTCCGACCGGCCATCGCCACGACATTACCTTCACGTTCATGCTGCTTCGCATTCAGCACGGTGTGCGGGATCCGCTGTTTTTTCAACATTTGTGACAGCATTTCCGAGTTAGCCACATCGGTGGTACCTACGAGGACGGGCTGGCCTTTTTTATGCCGTTCGATAATATCGGCCACCACAGCATTCCATTTTCCGCGCTGGTTTTTATACACCAGGTCAGCATTATCGTGGCGCTGGTTGGGTTTATTCGTCGGAATGGGGATTACCGAAATGTTGTAGGTGTTCATAAACTCGGCGGCTTCAGTTTCCGCCGTCCCGGTCATCCCGGCGAGTTTGTCATACAGCCGGAAGTAGTTTTGCAACGTAATCGTCGCAAGCGTCTGGTTTTCGGCTTTAATCTCGACCTGTTCTTTGGCTTCAATAGCCTGATGCATGCCCTCGTTGTACCGCCGTCCAGCCAGGGTACGGCCGGTATGTTCATCAACGATGAGCACTTCGCCATTGGCGACAATATAGTCTTTATCGCGAATGAAGAGTTCCTTCGCGCGAATCGCATTGTTCAAAAACCCAATCAGCGGGGTATTGGCTGACTCGTAGAGGTTGTCAATCCCGAGATGATCTTCAACCTTTTCAATTCCTGGCTCCAAAATCCCGACGGTGCGTTTTTTCAAATCGACTTCGTAGTCAAGTCCGGCTTTCATCGGTGTGACCAACTTTGCGAATTCCGTGTACCAGGAATTCACATCACCTTGGGCGGGACCGGAAATGATCAGTGGCGTGCGCGCTTCGTCAATCAAAATGGAGTCAACCTCGTCAACGATGACGTAGTTGTGACCGCGCTGGACCATCTCTTCAGTTGTCCAGGCCATATTGTCACGCAGATAGTCAAACCCAAACTGGTTATTGGTGCCATAGGTAATATCTGCGGCATATTGCGCGCGACGTTGCGCTGAACTTTGTCCCTCGACAATACAGCCGGTCGTCAGTCCTAGGAACCGAAATACCCGCCCCATAAGCTCCGACTGGTAGGAGGCGAGATAATCGTTAACCGTCACGATGTGTACGCCTTTACCTTCCAGGGCGTTCAGGTAGGCAGGCAGGGTGGCAACGAGGGTCTTGCCCTCACCGGTTTGCATTTCAGCAATCGCACCTTGGTGCAGAGCGGCACCGCCTTGAATCTGCACGTCATAGGGACGCTGACCCAAAGTACGCCACGCGGCTTCACGGACGACAGCGAAGGCTTCGAGAGTCTCCCCCTCGCGCAGCCGCGCGCGGAATTCGTCCGTCTGGGCGCGTAATTCCTCATCGCTTAACGCTTTGATGCTCGGTTCGAGTTGGTTCACCTGCTGGGCGATCTGCTGTAATTTACGTTTGATGCGCCCCTCACCAATGCGAAGAATGCGATCGAAGATATTCGCCACAATTTGCTCCATTCAGCCTGCCGAGCAGGCTCGTTGCGCTGTTTGTCCAATCCTTATGGTAACGCCAAAGGCCACCGGGGACATCCAGGCCCTTGATGACAAATCTGCCGTACCCCGGCGGGGTACGGCAGATTACGCGGTGATCGTTAATCTTCAGCAGCCACGGTGGTATCCAGTCGCAGCACACCGTAGGTCCAACCGTGTCGGTGGTAGACCACACACGGCTGTTTCGTTTCTTCATCAATGAACAAGAAGAACGGGTGGCCGACCAGTTCCATCTCATAGAGGGCCTGATCAACGGTCATCGGATTAGCTTCGTGCAGTTTTTGTCGCACGATTACCGGAGAGTCACCTAGCTGAGATTCCACGGCGACACCGTGCTCACTGGGCAGTGCCGGCTTTTCATCTACGGGTTCTTCCACGCTTTCTTGCTTGGGCTCAAGCAGATCTGCAGGAAGTTCGGATGGTTGCGGCACCGGGTAACGGTGGTGGTCTTTGCGCCGATCACGAGCACGACGCAGACGTTCCATCAATTTGGCATAGGCCAAATCGAGAGCACCATAGCGATCTGAGGCGGAAGCTTCCGCACGAATCACCGGACCTTTGCCGCGTAGGGTCAATTCCATCCGTTCCGCACGGTCAGCAAGCCGCGGGTTTTTCTCCCGTGTGAGCTCAACATACAGACGTTGGGCAAGCGGTGCGAGTTGCTCCACCTTTTCCAATTTGTCTTCAATATGTTCGCGGAACCGGCCAGAAATCTCAGTGTTACGTCCAACAACGACGATTTCCATAGGGACCTCCAATGGGTGTGGGGAAGCGTCTTCGCTTCCCAGGTACGGTACTCCTATTTTAACCAGCTTTTACTCACCTGGGCTCATACCCACGCCAGCAGCGAACACGAGGGCACCAATCACGGTGAGACCTGCGCGTTGCACAGCGCGAATATGTGCTACCAAACGCCGACCATCACCGAGCTCGTCATCGACAAGGACCACCGCCTGTGGAGCTGGTTGGTCACCCAGCATCAGTGCTGCGCTGGCCTGTGTGAACCTCCGGCGCGCGGTGGTGAGTATTCCCGGAGCTATCCGCCTGCAGGTATCAGCCCCTGCGGTGCACAGCCCATCATGGATCGCACTCACCAGCTGGCGGCGCGTTCCGAGGCGTTCGCCGCGCCGTCGCCCCAAGCTCATGAGGTGGACCACTGGCACGTGCTCGGGTATATCCGCGCACATCCGCGCCCACCACTCATCGGCAGCGTGAGCGAGGCTAGCGCACAGCTGGGGTCCAATGTCGGTGCGGATGGCGCGCAGATAGCTGCCAATCACTCGTCTGCCAATCTCGGTGGTATCGACACTCCAAATCGGCACCAACCCCGCGGTCGTCGCCTGATAGTGGTCGATGCGACGTAACGGCTGGTAGAGCTGGGCGTGGCAGGAGTCGCACAGTGCGGTATCCCACGCACCGCACCCAGCACAGCTAAGCGGCCACACGAGCGTGGTGAGGGTTGTCAGGATTGTCGGATCTGCCATGGCGTTAATCTGCCAGCTTCACCGGCGCATATATGCACGCCTGGGGAAGGGTCAGGCCGGTGTGGTCGTGTGGATGAACCTATCCCGCATAGCGTGGATCGCGGACGTTACTGCCGGGAATCTCTCGCCATCCCCCGCCGACACGAACGCGCAGGGCTCCCTCGTCGGTCACCACAACTATCGACCGGTCGTTGGGTCCGCCGGCAAGGGTGTGGGCGTGTGGAATCGCCGGCAGCATCTGGAGCAATCCGCCCACCGCCGTGATGACTACCCGCGGGGAGGCATCACCGGGAGGGTCGATCAGCACCGCGAGGTCATCGGCGCCCATCCACGAGGCATCCAGCAGGCGTCCGCGCGTTAGCGGCACACTGATCGGGTCGGTCAGCCCGGTGGGAATACCGTTTTCGTCGCGCATGACCCCAGTTATCCGCAATAGCGGACTGGCGCCGATCTGAGAGATCACCAATGCCCGGGCCCCGTCGGGGGCGATTCCAATCTTGGT
>JAUNVN010000005.1:26774-26984 GCA_030537655.1 Bowdeniella nasicola
AGCAGCCACGGGACCGCGATCGTGCGGGTATCACTACCATCGGTGGTGATCGTTACCGTGCCATCATTTTGTTGCGCACCGGTAAATACCCAACCGGCTCGGTCAATGACCGGCGGGATCAGTCCGCTGCCGCGCACCAGTTCGGTGACCGTACCAGCATCGGTGAACTGGACGATTGAGCCCGCAGAGTTCATCGCGATGATCCCCGCA
>JAUNVN010000170.1 GCA_030537655.1 Bowdeniella nasicola
AAGAGACTCCAGCGTTGCGGATCCGCGGCATCTCATCTCCCACCGGGTGAAGTTTCTCACGCATGGCATCACTCTCAAAGCCCGCAGGCGCGTGGCAGAAAACTACGGAGCTGACGATGGTTTTTCGCGCCGGTCTGCTTTTGCGCATCGATGCAGTAATGCCTGCACGATCGGTCGATCCGCTGCAATCCACGGCAGGTCGGACAACTCGGCGAATGCTACCCAGCGCGCCTGCCGGTGGACGGCAAGAAACTGCACCTGCCCGCGAGGGCTGGCAAGATACACGCGCATGCGCATGTTGTTATCCAGCGCCCAATTCCCATCGGGATCACCACTGCGTAACACCTCACCCAGGTGCACGCTGAGCCCCAATTCCTCGCGTAACTCCCGATGCAAAGCAGCGCGCGGCATTTCACCCATTTCGAGTTTGCCTCCGGGAAATTCCCACAACCCTGCCAGGTGCGCTGGGCGCGAGCGCTGCGCGACCAGGAGCGTGTCCGCACGGATGACCGCAGCAGCCACAACCAGCGGGCTACCAGTTGTCGCCGTGTCCAAATCCGCGTTCTTTGCGCTGGTCATATTCGCGGCGCTGTTCTTCGGCTTGGCGTTGGTTTTCTTCAAGTTGATCCTGTTTATCATCCAGACGCTCTGCTGGCGCACTGGGGGAAGGACTGGTGGTCGGGTCGGGCTCTGGGGTGGGGTCCGGCGTCTGCGGGTTGGTTTGCCCCAGATCATGTTGCCGCTGATGGATCCGATCATTGAGCGTATCACCGCTGCCGTTGGACTCGGTGGTGCACGGGCGGGAGATCTGCGCGGCGGTGCGGTAGAGTTCACGCGCCTGATCGGGATTCGCGTCGTGATCACCTTGGCCTTCTATGGCCAGCGAGTAGTTCATCCGGACGCGACATTCGTCACTGTCAACCAGGTGCTGAACATCACGTTGCGTTTCGGCCGGGACAAGCGCGTAGGCGCGCTGCAAGTGGCGGGCTGCTTCGTCGTAGTCTTCACTCATCAGCGCCCCGGTGCCCGCGTTATACGGTGCTCGCCACGCGTCGGGCCCAAAGGGGATAATCCACGAATGCAGCCGGTAGAGCCCCTGCCAAGTTTTCCCACGTTCGGGGGTACCAAGGTGGGCGGTAATCGCGGTGAAACCGAGGGTAGCTGCCCCCAGGATCAGCAGGGTAATAATCGCCAGTTGCCACGGCGTGCGACGCGGTTGTCTCATCGTGCACCTGCCCGATTTTTTCGTCGCCGCAGTTCACCAAGACGACGACCCAAAGTGAAGAGTTCCGCGACGATCAGCACTGCGAGGATGGCCGGTGCCCCCCAGTAGCGCGGTACCTGCACGGTAATATTCCGGTCGCTAACCTCCACCAGCTCATTGAGGTCCATGCCATCAACCTGCACGTCGAGCGTCCCTGGGTGCTCGCGATGCACATAGGGGATTGCCAGCGCATCGGCCGCGGTCCGCAGGGCCGCGTCATCGAGTTTTGAAATGGCTGGTTGTCCAGTTGCTTTATCGATAATGTATGGCCCATTCGTGCCAGCGCCAGTTGCGGGGGTGCCATCATATTCCCGCATTTTTCCGCCATTGGTGGTGCCATAGCCAAGAACTGCGCCACCGGAAATATACGATGCTAATCGCGCAAACTCTTCAGGATGTTTCGTATCACCCTCCGCCTGGGTACGCGTGGAGGATTCGCCGTCGGTCAGGAGGAATAACAGCCGGGTGGCGTGCGGATTTTCCTGTTGTGCATCGGCTAATATCCGCTCGAGTTCATCGACGGGACGGTCAATTGCTGAGCCGGCCGAATAGTCGGTGAGTTCTTGACGAGCAGTTTGTCCCCAGGCAATCACCGCCCGCGAATCAGTGGTTAGTGGGAGTTGGCGAGTGGTCGTTGACGAATAGGAGATCACCGAATAGCGCGCACCTGGCAGTTGCTCAACAAGCTGCTCCAAATCAGCGCGCACTCCCACCAGGCGCGGATGGTCACCATCGTAATCTTCGGCAGCCATCGACCCGGTAAGATCCACGGCAATATACACTTCCACATTCACCCCCACCAGCGGTTCGACCCGGGCAACACTCGGGGTGCATACCAGCGTGGCAGTGACCAGCGCGATCGCACCGCGGCGAATGCGGGCACCGCGATTGGGGGCGCGCATAACCGCGATGCCTCCCAGTAAGAGTGCTGCACAGACGATCAGTGCGGCAACCAGTGGTGAAAAGAGCAGTTGGATACTCACAGACGCCACCACCCCACCGCGGCCAAACCCACCAGCGTTGCCACCACAAGGATGGGAGCGTAGCGATACGGCTCATCGGTTTGAACGCTGCGGGCGTGAGCGTCGAGCTCAGCTACCTGCGTCGAGGTGATCTGGTCAATCACCTCATCGACAGTTTCCGGTGAGTGCGTGTCGAAGACTTTCCCACCGGCATTGGTCAGGTCACGTTCAAAATCGGCCCGTAAGGCAGCCGCATCACTTCGCTGCCCACCAACGTAGAGGCCCAGGACCGCAATATCGCGTTCACGCGCAAATCTCGCTGCCTCATCAAGGTAATAGACCGGGGTTCCGGCCAACTCGTTATCCGTGGCGAAAATAATCGAGCGGGAGCGCTGCTGATCGGCGAGATCAAAGGCCAAAACACAGTTCGCCAGTCCATCACCAATCAGTGATGCGGACTGTCCATCAAGGGAGGCGGTACCGGCAAGGAGATCGAAAACCTCATCGAGGTCGCTATCACTGGTTTGCAGTGAATGACTGACCGTATCGAGGATGCGGGTAATCTCGGTGAGTTCATTGCGGATCATCGAGTAGTCATCGGTGAGTGGGAAGACGGTGCGGGCAGTGGAATTCCACAGCACCAGCGCGATACGTTCCCCGCGGAAGGAGTCGACCATTGATTGGAATTTCTCGACAATTTCCGCATCGTAGCTGAGCATCGAACCGGAAACATCCAAACACAGCACGATGTCACGAGTGGCGAGTTTTTCACTTTCGGTATGCACCGAGACCGGCCGGGCAGCCAGGAGTGCCGCGGTTAAACCCGCAAGGAGAAATGCCGCGATTGCGGTAGCCAGTTTTGTTCGCCGCCCCGCCAGCAAGGTGCGGTAGGCAGGAAGATTCGGTAAAAATTCGGTGTGCGCCACGAGCACGGGTGTGCCGGGGTGGCGCCGACGCCACCACCATCCGGCTCCGGCGGCGAGCACGACCGCTACCGCCCCGATGAGCCCGACCGGTGGCCAGGCGAGCGGCGGGAGACTTAACACGTGGGTGTCGATATTCACAAGCGCCGCTCCCCCGCATCAGCAAGCGCCGCCAAGGCGGCGAATAGGGCAGCACCATCGTGACCCGACTGGTCGGCAAATGAGGGGGCTTCCGCCAGGCGTATGACAGCGGCGAGTTCTTCGGCGCCGCGGCGATATTCGAGTTGGTTGCGCGTTACGACCCGATAGTTCTCACCGGTGAGGTCACTAACATAGGCACGAG
>JAUNVN010000006.1 GCA_030537655.1 Bowdeniella nasicola
ACGAGCAACCGAGCACAACTCTTGCCACCACACCTGCGGATCCATCTCCACATGTCCTGGGGCTGGGCGATCCACGTCGTGTTCACGTTTTGCGGTGGCAAGAATTTCACCGCTGAGGGTCGCAAAGACTCCCTTACTGCTGGAAGTTCCCACATCAAAACCGAAACTGACCTTCACCACATGCGCCTACTTCATTGTCACAACTGCTCGTTACCCTCAGTGTATAAACCCCACGTGCACATTGGAGGCAATTGCCCTGCTTTCCGGGCGTTTTCCCATCACAACGCGATTTTGTGCTCGTTATCGCCAGGCGGAGCAATGCGAAGGATCCGAGTGATGGCTTCAGCGGCGGCAGTCAGGTTCGCACGCGCGTGGTTGCGGGCCTGCGCTGGGGTAGACGGGCGGGTAACAATTGGCATCAAAGCACTCACACCCGCGTCATAAAGCGCTGCTGCCTCCGGTTCGATCCGCCCGCCAAAGGCGATCAGGGGCCGATCATATCGAGCGCACAATTGCGCGAGCCCGCCGATGACTTTGCCCATCGCACTTTGCGCATCGATTGCCCCTTCTGCAGTAAATACCACATCGGCGCCAGCGATCGCAGATGCCAACCCGAGGATCTCACTGACCAGCGTGATTCCCGCTTCGGCACTGGCGCGAAGGAAGGCACACAGTGCCCACCCAATTCCACCGGCCGCACCGGCACCGGGTGTTGCAGCACACCGAGGAAGCTGCGAGCCGAGCTCAACTGTCGCCCCAATTACGCGCGCATGACAAAGCGCAGTAAGCATCGCTTCCAGGTCGGCGACCTCGGGCTGACTCGCACCTTTTTGCGGCGCGAAAGTCGCAGCGGCTCCGGCCGGTCCCAACAGCGCATTGGTGACATCGCAGGCGGCACGGATACGCACATTGGCGAGTCGTGAATCCAAATCCGTCAGATCAATGGTGCGACAGGCCCGCAGATCGTGCGGCCGTACCTGCAAGGGTGCGCCATGGGCGTCGTAAAATTTTGCGCCGAGCGCTGCGAGCATCCCGGCGCCCCCATCATTTGTCGCACTTCCGCCCAGACCGATGAGGATATCGCGGGCACCGTGATCGAGTGCGGCACCGATTAACTCCCCCAGCCCGTAGCTGGTGGCTGTGAGAATATCGAGCTTGGCGTTATCAAGCCGGTCCAGGCCCACAGCCTGGGCCGTTTCGATAAGTGCTAATCGTCCAGTTGGCCGCTCACAAATTGCGAACGCAGCCGGCCAGGGCTCACCGAGTGGGTTGGTTACGCTGGTGTGTACTATCCGTGCAGCCATCGCCGGAGCAAGCGCCGCGGTGAACCCTTCTCCTCCATCGGACAGCGGAATCAGGTGACAGGCGATGTGCGGGTCCACGCGATGCACTCCGGCTGCAAGTGCTGCAGCGACCTCATCGGCACGCAGCGATCCTTTCATTGAATCGGGGGCAATGACGATCCGCATAGCGCACCTGACCTCAGCTTGGTTTCCATCTGGATCCTACCGTCCTCGCACACAGCTGAGTGTTGATGCCAAGCAGCAGTTATCGCTGTTTCTTCACCTGGTCGGTGAGATTATCGTGGGGTCGTTGCTGAGGTTGAGTCAGCCTCGCACACCGATGTGACACGCTTCGACTTTAACCCCCGTGGCCCGCTGTCAGCTGCCCCATCACCGCAGCAGCCACCTGTGAGCTGATCGGCACCCGCGTGCATATCACCCACCTCTAAGCAAGGTTGTCACCCGATCGAATCGCGTCCGCACTGTTTTGACAGGTGAAACGCGATGCGGCCGCTGGATATCCGCCCTGTCACGTCAGCCAATCGGCCCGATAAATCGTGAACCGTCACCTATCGTCGGCTGCCTAGACTCACACATCATCGATCAGGTATGGAAATGATGGAAATCACCGACCCGAAGTTCTTAGACTCCCCACCCGGTAGCTACTGCTTGGGATGCCAATGCCCACGGGTCACCCTCGCTGAGAAAGGACGCCCCTGCCTCACTCGTCACGCCCCGCAACTACGCAGGAAAAAAGCCCGCAATATTGCGGGCTTTTCCGAGTGCGCGAGGGGGGAGTTGAACCCCCATGCCCTCACGGGCACACGGACCTGAACCGTGCGCGTCTACCAATTCCGCCACTCGCGCAAGTCACTGGTGACCGGTTGGACACCACGACATCAGCTATCTTAACTACAAGTTAGGGCTGGCGCGAAATTGAGTCCACGTAACGGTTACCACATTCGCGCATGTGCCAAGCTCCACGCGATCGCCCGGTCACTATCAGCCCCGGCGTTGAGTTCGTTACAATCAAAGATACGTGTGATCGCAATAGGTCGCACGTTCGCTAGTGCAGGAAGGACACGCGAGTCATGAGTTTTCTTGACAGACTCGAAAAGAAAGTTGAAAACGCCGTCTCCAGTGCCTTTTCACGTGTCTTCCGTTCGGAGATCAAGCCGGTGGAGATCGCCTCGGCGGTGCGCCGGACAATGGATGAACGTGCCACTGCCGTTTCGCGTGATCGGACCATCTCCCCAAATAAATTTGTCGTCACCTTATCCACTACCGATGAGGATAACTTCGAACAGTGGGGCACCCAAGCTTTAGCTGACGAAATTGCCGCGGCGGCGACCGAACATGCCTCCTCGCAGTCCTATACGTTTGTCGGTCCGGTCAATATTAGTTTCGATTTAGATGAATCATTAGAAACCGGTCAGTATCGCGTCACCTCCACCACAGAGCGCGGCAATGTCGCTCCGGCCACCACCGATGATGCCGCTGCACAATACCCGGTGATTGAAATTAATAATCGCCGTTATACCCTCACCGGTCCGGTCACCATTATTGGACGGGGAGCTGAAGCCGACATCGTCGTCGAAGATTCCGGGGTTTCCCGCCAACACCTCGAGTTACGTACAACTGCGCGCGGCGTGATTGCTACCGATTTACAATCCACAAACGGCCTGTATGTTGAGGGGCATAAAGTCCCTGCCGCGACACTTGTTGACGGCAATACCTTAACGATCGGGCGTACCCGCCTGTTATTTTGGCACGACACTTCCGGGCAGGATTCATGAGCGAACTCGCAGTCACCCTCCTGCGCCTGTCATATTTGGTGCTACTGTGGCTCTTCGTCCTGTTCACCCTGGGGGTATTACGCCGTGATGTGTTTGGTACAACCGTGACAAGTCGCGGCCGTGGACGCACCTCGGCGCGCCGAAGCGCAAGCCGCGCGAGCGCACCTCCAGCGCCGAGCCCACGCAATGTCCCCACCCGGCTGATTGTCACCCACGGACCTCTGACGGGCTCTGCGGTCCCGCTGGGAGAAACCGCCGTGATCGTGGGGCGCTCATCAACGTGTTCACTTGTCCTTGATGATGACTATTCCTCTTCTCGCCACGCCCGGTTCTTCCAAGAGCACGATCAGTGGTACGTCGAAGATCTCAACTCCACTAACGGCACCTTCCTTGATGGGCATCGCATTAGCAATCCGACGCCGGTGGCAACCGGCCAACCGGTGCGCATCGGACAGAGTGTGATGGAGCTGAGGCGATGAGCATCCAGTTCAACTATGCTGCGCGTTCCGATGTCGGAATGGTGCGCTCGATCAACCAGGACTCCGCATACGCTGGTCCGCATCTGCTCGTCCTTGCCGATGGGATGGGCGGTCCAGCCGGCGGTGATATCGCCTCCTCTGTCGCGGTCGCCCACCTGGCGCTCCTCGATGGTGATACTCCCAGCGCCGATGATCTGATCGACCTGCTGATGGAGGCGATTGACGATGCGCATAGCGAACTAATGGCGCGCACGCACAGTGCGAACGAACTGCGCGGTATGGGCACCACCTGTATTGCCGTATTGCGTTCGGGCGCAAAACTGGCGATGGTCCACATTGGTGACTCACGTGCCTACATGCTGCGCGATGGCAGGTTGCATCAACTCACCACCGACCACACCTATGTTCAACACCTTGTTGACACCGGCCAGATCACCCCCGAAGAAGCCGAGCATCATCCGATGCGCCACATGATCTTGCGTGCGCTCGGTGACAGTGCCGAACAGGTGCAGGTTGACACCTCGGTACGCGAAGCACGTCCTCGCGATCGCTGGCTGTTGTCAAGTGATGGACTCTTCGGGGTGGTGTCTGCCGAAACAATTACCGAAACGTTAGAAAATGTTGCAGATGTTGGTGAATGTGCCGATACGCTCATCACCTTGGCCCTGCGTGCTGGTGCACCTGACAATGTCACGGTAATTGTGTGTGACATGGTGGATACCAACGAGATTCGCGGTGGCTCCCATCCGGCAACCGCGCCGCAAATCGTTGGGGCGGCAGCAACTGATCGGCTTGAGAAAACCCGGACGAGTGCGCCCACCAGTGCCGCTGCTAAAGCCGCAAATCTGCGCAAGACTCCCCCACCTCGTGCCGATGAGGAGAGCGACCAGCCGGTAGGTAAACGTCGCAAAGTTTTGCCGCGACTGGCCGGTTTGATCGTCATTCTTGCCATCTTGGTCGGGGCGGTAAGCGCCGCCTACTCCTGGACGCGCAGCCAATACTACGTGGCGGCACATAACGGGTATGTGACGATCTATCAGGGAATCCCCCAATCGTTAGGCAGTTGGAAGCTCTCTCATGTTCACCACCAAACCAACATTGCTATTGCGGATCTGCCCACCTATGCGCAAGAGCGGTTAGAGGTACCCACCACACGCTCATCGCTGGAAGAGGCCGAAGATGTGGTGGCGAATTTCCGTTCCCTTACCGACCAAGCGAAATTCACCAATTCGCCGGCCGACCCCGCCGCGTCCGACGATGAGTCGCAAACTCCCTCCACTCCCAGCCCCAGCACTTCGACAGGAGGAGGCTAGGCGTGGCCACCGTGGCAACTCTGCCGGCCCGTTCTGGTCGGCTCACCGAATTTCTCCTGCTCCTTCCCGCATTGGCTCTTGGTCTTTATGCCTATGTCCAGGTGGGGCTCGCCGTTGATGGGGCACCACCTGCGAAACTGACCACCTTAGCGATCGGGTTTACGGCGCTGGCGATCGTCTTGCACCTGGTGGTGCGCTGGCGTGCCCCGTATGCCGACCCGGTGATCTTACCGATTGCGATCGCGTTAAATGGGATCGGGCTGGCAATGATTGCGCGCTTAGATGCCGCTTATCAGGGGCTTGGTCGCCCCTCAAGCTATGCGACTGGACAGCTGCAGTGGACAGTTTTAGGTATTGCGCTTTGTATCGCCACCGTCGTCTTTGTGCGTGACCACCGGTCACTGCGACGGTTCA
Source organism: Bowdeniella nasicola (assembly GCA_030537655.1). Lineage (GTDB taxonomy): Bacteria > Actinomycetota > Actinomycetes > Actinomycetales > Actinomycetaceae > Bowdeniella > Bowdeniella nasicola_B. The sequence continues at coordinate 5,286 of JAUNVN010000006.1, forward strand.
CCTACCTGTCCCTCCTTGGCGGGCTGGTCATGTTGCTCCTGCCTCTCTTACCGGTGATCGGCACGACAATTAACGGCTCGCGCATCTGGATTAGCGTTGCGGGATTTTCCTTCCAACCGGCGGAAATTGCGAAGATTTTGTTGGCAATCTTCTTTGCTGGTTATCTCGCAACTCAACGTGACAACCTCGCGTTGGCCGGTGCGAAATTCCTCGGGTTACAACTTCCGCGCCTACGCCACTTCGGTCCGATCATGCTCGCGTGGGCCGTGGCGGTTGCGGTTCTGGTATTGGAACGTGACCTGGGAACCTCACTGCTGTTCTTTGGATTGTTCGTCGCGATGCTCTATGTCGCCACCGAACGTACCAGCTGGATCATTATTGGTCTGGGCCTGTTTGTTGGGGCAGTGATCATTGCGGGCAATCTCTTTAGCCACGTCTACGCCCGCTATGAAATTTGGCGCAACCCGCTATCCGATGAGCTCTATAACCGCGCACCTGGCGGATCCTACCAACTGGTTCAGGGCCTATTTGGAATGGCCCAGGGCGGATTGATGGGGACCGGCTGGGGATATGGCCACCCCGAATTAGTTTACGCTGCCCACTCTGACTTCATTGCTTCCTCCCTGGCCGAAGAGCTTGGGTTAACCGGACTGATTGCGATCTTATTGCTCTACCTGATCCTCAGTTTGCGTGGGATCAAGATGGCATTGGCCGTTAAAGATGCCTTCGGCAAACTGCTGTGTGGCGGAATTGCATTCGTGGTGGCTTTCCAAGTCTTCGTTGTTGTTGGTGGGATTACCCGCGTTATCCCACTTACCGGACTGACGTTGCCCTTCTTAGCCCAAGGTGGATCCTCCCTCATCGCCAACTGGATGATTATCGGGTTGCTCCTGCGCATTTCCAATGGTGCGCGCGGGCCCGGAATGGCCCCACCTGGATTGCCACCGGTTGACGTACCAGCTGCTGCGCGACCACACACCCCCGCAACAGGCATCGATTTCACCACGCAGGAGGTGGCGCGCCCATGAACCGACCATTACGCCGCCTCGCCGTCGTGATGGCGATGATGTTCCTCGCTCTGTTGCTCTCTTCAACGACGATCCAGTTTTTCCAAGCGCCAACCCTCAATGCCGACGGCCGCAATGTGCGGGAAATTTACCGCGAATACGGCCGTGATCGCGGCCCCATTATTGTCGCGGGTGAACCGATCGTTTCCTCGGAGCCAGTCGATGATGTGTTCAAATATCAGCGCACCTATCTGCAAGGTCCGCTCTACGCTCCGGTGACCGGCTATTTCGCAACCGCGTTTAACTCGGCAACCGGATTGGAAAAATCCGAATCTGCCGTGCTTAACGGCACCGCTCCATCCCTGCTCGTCTCACGGATGCAAGATCTTGTCATTGGACGCCAACCCAAGGGTGGGTCGATTGAACTGACGATTAACCCACGCGCACAACAGGCAGCCTGGGATGCCCTCGGTGATGATCGCGGTGCGGTGGTGGCGCTACGGCCATCGACCGGTGAAATCCTCGCGCTGGTCTCCAAACCCTCCTTTGATCCCAATCGGCTTGCCACCCACGATCAACAAGCAGCGCAAGATGCGTGGAAACAATTGAATGACGATGCGGCCAAACCGCTTGCCAACCGCGCCACCGGGACGATGACCTTCGCACCGGGGAGTGTATTTAAGGTGATCACGGCGGCCGCTTGGCTAGAAAAACACGGCGGGGACGCCGACCAGCAGGTCCCCACCGATGCAACTTTCACCCTGCCTGGCAGTGAGTCGGTATTACATAATCCCGGGAAGAAACCCTGCGGGCCATCCGATAAGGGGCCACTACGCTTCGCATTCGCGCATTCGTGTAACACCACCTTTGCACGCTTGGCAATTGACGTTGGTAGCGATGATTTGCGCGCACAGGCCGAAGCATTCGGCTTTGGAGAAAAACTCACCTCTCCCCTCCCGGTTGCTGCATCCGAGCTTGGCGAGATCACCAATGACGCCCAACTGGCAATGTCGGGTATCGGCCAGTTTGAAGTACAAAGTCATCCACTACAAATGGCGATGGTCGCTGCTGCCGTTGCCAATCGCGGTATCTTAATGGAGCCGCAATTGGTGAAAACGGTACGTGATGCTGATCTGCAAGAAATCTCGCAATTCAAACCGCGGGAACTACGTGAACCGATCAGCGCCACCACCGCGGCCACCCTGACCGAACTAATGCGCGCAGTGGTCACCGACGGTACCGGTCGCCCCCTTGCCCTCGAGGGCGTTGAGGTGGCCGCAAAGACCGGTACCGCCCAGACCGATACGGATCTCGGGCCACACGCCTGGGTGATTGCCTTCGCACCGAAAGTTGATGCCGATGTGGCCGTCGCAGTCGTCGTTGAACACGGCGGCCATGATGGTCAGCGTGCCGATGGTGGAATGACGGCGGGTCCGATCGCCAAACGGGTGATCGAGGCGGTGCTGACCCCATGAGTCCACTGCATACCGGTGAATACGGGCCAGGGGCCATCATTGTTGAGCGTTTCGCACTGATCAACCTGATTGCCACCGGCGGAATGGGTGAGGTCTGGCGAGCGAACGACCTGGTTGACAATGAGGTCCGCGCGGTAAAAATCCTCCGACCCGATCTGCGCAATGATGACGTCTTCTTCCAACGCCTGGAAGCTGAAGCAACAAATCTTGCGGCATTAAACCATCCGGCTATTGCCCGGTTCGTGGCGCACGGTCGTGATGATTCACTTGCCTATCTGGCAATGGAATTCGTCCCCGGTACCCCACTTTCCACAATCGCTCATGTCGGTGCGCACCTGCACGAACCGGTGCTACCACCCGCTGATGATATGACCGTGTGGGATGAAGTCCCCCTCACCCATCCGGCATCTTTAGGGGTGTTGACCTATCGGCGGGTCGCGAGAATTTTAGCGCGCGTGGCCGATGCACTCGCCCACGCGCACGCGCGCGGCGTGGTCCACCGCGATATTAAACCCGCCAATATTCTGCTCTCCCCCAGTGCCGATGGGGACGATATCGTGCACGTAACCGACTTTGGAATTTCCCTCGGACATACATCTAGTGCACTGACCGATCCGGGACGTGTGATGGGCACGGCCGAATATTTAGCACCCGAACGAATCCGCGGTGCCCACTCATCATCGGCAACGGACATGTACGCCCTTGGGGTCACCGCCTTTGAACTGGTCACCGGCTATCGCCCCTTTGATGGGCCAACGCCGCTGGCCATTGCGATGAAGCACGTCCACGATGACATTCCCATGGTGCCAGCCGCCGTGCCGGTACCACTGGCGCAGCTGATCACCCAGCTGTTAGCCAAAGATCCAGCGGTGCGTCCCACCGCGGCAAGTGAGGTGGCTGCCAGACTGGCTGCCATCGCAAAAACCGATAGCCTAGCACCATCACCTGCACCGGCACACCGGCAGGAGACCAGCTCCAAGGAGGACACGTGAGCAACCAATCTCAGCACATGTTGGCTGGCCGCTACGAGATCGGGGAACTGATCGGTCGTGGTGGGATGGCCAAAGTGCATATTGGCTATGACACGCGCCTATCTCGCCGCGTTGCGATCAAACTGCTGCGTGAAGATCTGGCCCGTGACCCGGTCTTCCTGACGCGTTTTCGCCGCGAAGCTCAATCGGCTGCTGCATTAAACCACTCGACGATCGTTGGAGTGTATGACACCGGCGAAGAGACGATGACGGCAGCCAATGGGGAAAACTACCAGGTGCCCTACATCATCATGGAGTATGTTGAAGGCCACACGGTGCGTGACCTGCTGCAAGAAGGTACCGCCATTCCGATTAACGAAGCGGTCGAAATTGTTGACGGGGTCCTTCTCGCTCTTGAATATGCCCACCGTGCCGGCATTGTGCACCGCGATATTAAACCGGGCAATATTATGCTCACCCCCACCGGTGATGTGAAGGTGATGGATTTTGGGATCGCGCGGGCAATCGCAGATTCCCAAGCCACAATGACCCAGGCGAACTCGGTGGTGGGAACCGCCCAGTATCTTTCACCCGAACAGGCACGTGGGGAAGTAGTTGACCGTCGCAGTGACCTGTATTCCACCGGATGTCTCCTTTTTGAACTTCTCACCGGACAGCCGCCTTTTACCGGCGATAGTGCCGTCGCGGTTGCCTACCAACACGTCCGAGAAACCCCGCGTACCCCGTCGTCAATTGCCTCCGATATTCCAGAAGCACTCGACCGGGTGGTCTTGAAATCACTGGCGAAAGATCGCGAGCAACGCTATGCCGATGCCGCCGAGATGCGTCGTGATCTGCGTGCGGCCATCCACGGGGGAACGGTGAGCGCACCGTCAACCGCCGTATGGGGGGTTGCTGGCGGTCTCGCCCCCGGAGCGGCGACGGCACTGACCACCCAGATGCCCCAGCCAACCCAGGCTTTCGATCCGCTAGCAACGCACACCACCTCAACCCATCCGGCCGTTGATAGCGAACCGCAAAAGAAATCTAAAGCGTGGCTATGGGCACTGCTTGCCACGGTGGTGATTGGTGGGGGACTCATCTTCGCGCTGTGGATGTTTAACCGGGAGCCAGCTGAGCCTCCAGTTGAAATGGTGACGGTTCCAAGTCTGCAAGGATTTGACCAAAGCGCCGTCACCTCGGCCCTAGAAAATGCCGGATTGAAACCCGATATTGGCGAACCGGTCGCCCACGATTCCATTCCCGAAGGGATTTTTGTACAAGCGGATCCACCCGAAGGAACCGAGGTGGAAAAGGGCACGGTTGTGCATGTCAATCTCTCGTCAGGACCCGGGGAAGTCACCGTACCGGACGTGACTGGAATGACCCAGGATGCCGCACGGAAGACCCTGGAGGATAAGGGGTTAACGATTTCGAATGTCTCCAGTGAAGACGTTCCGGGTAAGGAAAGCGATATCGCGGTAAAAACCGAGCCGGCAGCAGGTGAACAGGTTGAAGCTGGTTCGGCCATCCGCCTGGTTGTCGCTTCCGGATATGTGGAGGTACCGAGCTTGCGCGGAGAAACTCTCGAATCGGCAACAAAGATCCTCCAGGATTTGAAACTGTCGATGAATTCAGAAACTGTGGAAAGTGATGAGGTTTCGCCCGGTCAGGTATTGGACCAAAACGTTAGTGGCCGGGTGCCGGTTAATACGACGGTGAACTTGCAGATCGCCAAGGCTCCACCACCACCGTCGCCATCGAGTCCGCCCAGTAGCCAACCCTCCCCTTCGAATTCACCCACACCCCCGGACCAAGATAACGACAACTAACACATGTGGGCGCCGCACGGCGCCCACATCGTATCTGCCGGGGTGACATTAACGGGCGAGATGTGCCCGCACACCTTGCAGCCACGTCGTAAGCATCTGTTTCCCATCGGGGGTGAGGATGGATTCGGGATGGAATTGCACCCCTTCAGCCGGATAGTGCGTATGCCTAATTCCCATCACCGTGCCATCACTGGCCCGCGCGGTGATGGTCAGTGGTGCTCGTATCGATTCGGGCGCAACGGCCAATGAATGGTAGCGTCCAACGGCAAGTGGGCTAGCAAGACCTGCAAATACACCGCTGCCATTGTGGGTGACCGTGTCGACTTCACCGTGGCACAGCCGCTCAGCACGTGTAACCTTCGCACCGCACACCTCGGCAAGCACCTGGTGCCCCAAACACACGCCCAACACCGGAGTGCTGGTCCGTAAACATTCACGGATCGCAGCCACCGAGGCATGCGCCTGACCTGGCGTGCCCGGTCCCGGGGAGATCACTACCGCATCAACATCGGTGATCTGCACCCGTCTGGCATTAGCGCGCTCGACAATCACCTCGGCACCCAGCTCACGTAGGTAGCTGACAATAATGTGGACGAAGGAGTCAAAGTTGTCGATCATTAACAACCTGGGTGCTGGGCTCATGGTTCGTTAATTTCAATCTCGGTTTGCTGGAAGGGCATATAGGGTTCAATTACCGGAAAAACGTATTCGAAAAGTAGCCACACCACAGCGAGGAATAGCACCAGCGCCATGATGATGCGCAGCCACGTTGGTCCCGGCAGGGCGCGCCAGAGCAGTCCATACATTAGTTGTCCTCCAGCAGTGCGTCCGGCATCCCGTCGGCACGGTCGATCCAATAGGAAAATTCTGTGTAGACGATATAGCGTTCACGCGTGGACATCAGCGGGTGACAGGTCGTTAGCGTCAATAATGCTCGCTGTGGTTCCTCGCCGGACTTATGCGGTACCGGCAAGAGAACTTCACCTTGGTTCGGATTGACAATTTCGGTGGATTCCACCGTAAATACGATCCAGGAATCTTCACTTTCGACGATCACTTCATCGCCGGGGTTGAGCGTTTCGATATCTTGAAATACCGCCCCGCGAGTCATCCGGTGGGCAGCCAGGCCGGCATTGCCGAGTTCACCAATCGCATTGGTATCTGGATAGTGGCCAACTAACCCGTGATTGAGCACCTGCGTGTAACTCAGTCCCTCGGCAATTGCCACCATATAGTCGGTTCCCCACGAGGGAATATAGAGTTTGGCATACGGTTCATTTAATCCACGCGATTTCACCGGTGGTGGCAGGTCGGTGTGGCGTTGGGCAGGTTCGACTTTCTTTTGCACCGGATCAACAAACTGGGTTTCGAGCTGTTCGGCAGCAACGCGGTTATTCTCTGCGGCTTCAATATTCGTGTACCACATTTGCCACAGCAAAAATAGCCCGATAAAGATCCCGGCGGTTACTAACAGTTCACCGACAATCGTGATGATCCAATCGCCGATCCCACGCCTGCTGCGGTGGGGGCGACGCGATTCGCGCATCGGTGCTGGCGGCTGTGGTGGCAGATGCGCCGGTTGCTGGAGGGACTGCCGGCGGGGAGGTTGGCTCATGGTGTACTTTCGTCAACGTGTGCGTGCGATAGCTCAATTCTGCCGGTGTAGGCAGGTGCTGTCACGGATTTTTTGACCTCTAATGACATTCCCAATCCCGCGGCTTTGACATATTCACGATAGATCTGCACTTCCGGGGAGTTGTTCATCGCGGCAATCATCGCATCGGAATCACCAATTGCCGCAATGACATACGGCGGGGAAAAGGTCTGTTCGTGTACGAGAAGAACATTGCCCACACAGCGCACCCCGGTGGTGGCACCCACGCGTTCACCCTGCACGGTCATCGCTTCGGCACCACCCGCCCACAGTGCATTCATCACCGCTTCGACATCCTGTTGGTGGACAACTAACTGGTTGGGATCCCACGCACCGGTATCGGCTGAACCAGGAGCGTCCCACAGCTGTACTTCAATACCGGGACCAACGAGCGCGGTATCGAGATATTCAAAATCTTCCCCAAGGGACACATTGGTGACAACTCTGTCATCATTTGCGGCCAGGCGCTCATCGACCCGTTCGCGTAGGGAACTGGTCGCTTTTTCTTTTGCCTCCAAGGCGCGCTGTTCCAATTGGACAAGTTCGACAAGATTTTGTGGACTGCGTGCCTGATCATCGGGGTGCAGTTGCGCATTGGTGGCAAACAGTAAGCCGACGCCGGTGGCAACAATAGCAACCCAAATCGAGGCGCCCCGCGGCGCAAAACGTGACGTCGCTCCTCGGTGCACACCTACCTCGTTTCCACTCACTGTCCTGCCAGACTAAGCTTAGAGCAGTTCATCTGTCTCCACTGGAGGATTATTCATGCCAGTTTCGCGTGGCCGGAAGAAAAAACGTCCGGCAAACTCACACCAACCCTCATCAATTGCTCCACGGCCCTTAGATGTGCCCCCGTCCCCCCAATGGTGGGCGCCGGTCATGGTGACCTTGATGATTATCGGCCTGATCTGGGTGGTCATCACCTATCTGATGGCCGGTGCCTGGCCGCTGCCGATTGGGAATTGGAATCTCGCGGTGGGGATCGGCGTGATGCTCATCGGATTCTTTATGACCTTACGATGGCGCTAGTCGCGCCTGTGCACAGGAGTAAATTACATCCGTGTAGTTATCCACAGGACTGTCCACAGCTGGGGATAACTACACGTGTGTAACTCATCCGAAAACGGTGGCGTATTTCGCTCCGGTCGCCGCGACCAGCACGATCATCACCACCGCAATTGTGACACCTGCCCCGATGCGTGAACGCCGCTGTGCACTGGTAATTAGTCCCCACATCACCGCTGCACCGACAATGAGTCCGCCAATATGGGCTTGCCAAGCAATATTTGGCACGACGAACCCATAGATCAGATTCAACCCGATCAGTACGCTGATTGAGCGCATATCCGTGTGGGCTTTTTTCCCCAGGACAAACAGCGCCCCGAACAACCCAAAGATCGCACCCGATGCGCCTACCGCTGGAGTAAGCCAATCCATCTGGTTCATCGCCAAAACCACGAGCGCAACCGAACCACCAAGCGCGGAGAGCAGGTAGAGCGCCACATAACGCCACCGCCCTAAAATTGGTTCTAGTGCCTGGCCGATCATCCACAGCGCGAGCATATTCATCACCAGGTGGAGAAAACCGACGTGCAAAAACGCGTTGGTAATAAACCGCCACGGTTCGCTCAGCCCCAAAGCTGGAACGAACATGAACCAGGTACGCAGCGCCGGAATGATCCAGGAGGCGACATGCATCGCCACGCAGGCAATAATCAGCGCCTGGGTGATGGGATGCCCGCCACCTCTAAGTGGGGCACCGGCCGCCGTCACCGGGGTGCGCCTGGTGCGCGCACGTTCACGTGCACAGTCCACACAGTGCACCCCAACGGCGGCTGGACGTTGACACCGCGGGCAGGTTGGCCGTCCGCAGCGTTGGCATGACACGTAGGTCACCGTGTCGCGGTGGCGCGCACAGGTGGGCTTATTCACTCCATCATCGCGACTACCGTATTCGCCTGGCACCTGGATTAATCCTCGATCGTGATCGATTCAATCACGACATCGTCAACGGGACGATCCGCACCGGCGGTTTTCACCTGCGCGATCTGGTCGACAACGTTGCGTGAATCCGCATCAATCACCTTGCCGAAAATGGTGTGATTACCCTGCAGCCACGGTGTGGGCGCAACGGTGATAAAGAACTGAGAGCCGTTCGTCCCACGGCCCGCGCGTTTGCCCGCATTGGCCATCGCGAGCAGGTAGGGCTCGGTGAAGGTGAGTTCGGGATGGATCTCATCATCGAAGACATAGCCCGGACCACCGGTACCGGTCCCGAGTGGATCGCCACCTTGGATCATAAATCCCGGAATAACCCGGTGGAAGATTACGCCGTTATAGAGCGGGTCGGTGGTGGTTTCACCCTGCGGGTTTACCCACTCCTTGTCACCGGTGGCAAGACCGGTGAAATTCTTCACCGTAACCGGGGCGTGATTGGGATACAGTTCGATGGCGATATCGCCAAGTGTGGTATGCAATGTAGCTTTCATAGCTCTAGTGTCCCACGCTCAGGCCGCCAGCGCGCAGCTGCACGCTAGCGAGTGAGTCAAAGGCATCGAGATTTGTTACTGACCCCATCCAGTTCACGCTGCACCGTCGCGTCAAACAGGGCACAATAGGGGCATGACCCGTGCCGAGCCCGGTATGGAATATCGCCAACTAGAGGAGTTCGGATGTCGTTCCGCAATAAGCAGAGGAAAATCAAGGCGAAGTCCGCAGTGTCGGCGAAAGCCGCCAAGTCGGCTGCAAAAGACGCCGGTAGTCTCATCGGTGAGGGTGCTAGCGAACTTGGCAAGCGTGCTGTCGATTACTTGGAAGCAGCTCAGTCATGGGCAGAGCCGCGGATGCACGACGCCGTTGAGGATTTGAAATCCGGCGCCCAGCGTGCGCAAAAAGAAACCGTGAAGTTTGCTGCCCCAAAGATTGAAGCAGCAACCGATGCGATTAAACCGAAACTTGATCACGCATACGATGCGATCGTGGAAGATTACCTCCCGCGCATTCAGGCTGCGATGCACGATGCAGCCGCCGCTGCAGAAGGCTCTGGCAGCATCGATACCAAAGCGAAGAAAGCTGGCAAGGCCGCAAAGAAGGCGCTGACCACCAGCCCGAAGAAGAAGGGTGGCGTTGGCCGCACACTCGGGTGGATTCTTGTGGGCACCTTGGCTGCGGGCGCCGGCTATCTCCTCTGGCGCCGCACCCAGCCGATCGAAGATCCGTGGGCTGAAGAATACTGGAATGATGAGGACAATGCGACCGCACCCAGTGCTGCCCACACCGAAACGGTGGTGTCGGCAAAAGTTGAGGAGCTGAAGGAAGGCGCGAAGAAGGCTGCCGATACGGTGGCTGAAAAAGTCGCAGACGCGAAGGACAAAACCGAAGCGTTCATTGCTGAAAAGACCGGTAATGATGACGAAGTTGCCGCTGCCAGCGGCATTGGCGCAAAGGGAAACCTTGATGTGGACAAGGAAACCGCCACGGAGATGAAGGTGAACACCCCGGATTCAACGCTGGGTAATACCGCTCCGGGCAAGGTGGAGACCAAGGCCGACAAGCTCAAGGACGAACTGAAGTCCCAACAGCCCGACGGTAAGCTCGGTGAGGTGCGCAACCAAGCCGATAAAGCCGGAAAGAACCTCAAAGAGGCATCAACGCAGGCAGCCAAAGCCATTGACGAGAAGATTAAGGACCTGAAGAAGGACTAATCACTGAGCGCAGCGCGGCGGAGGACTAATCTTCCGCCGCGCTGTTGTGTCACTACAGGTCAAATCCCTGCCACGCGGTGAACAGCCACTCGAGAACGTTAATGCCATACAGCGGCAAGATAGCCAGGATGATCGCCATGATCGCACACTCGACGATCGCGGTGCCCACCTCTCCGTAGGTGGAGGCCACCTGTCGGCTGAGCGCCTTGGCTTCGCGATCTTTCAGCTCGAGCACCACCAGCTCTTCCAAGGGCAGAATTGTTTCATCCAACTCATCGCGATGCGTGCGGTAATAGTTCGCCGAGTGGGGAAGCTGTGCGTAATAGCGTTTCGCCTTGGCATCAAGGGCGTCGAAATATTGCGCCCGAATATCACGCACCTGCCGTTTCGGTGAGCGGTAGTGGAAGGTGAAATAGTAGATTCCCGCACCAAAGATGGCACCTACCAGCAGGTAGTGCACCCGATCGGCCGTCGCAAGTGCCTGCCCATCGAGGTAGAGCCGGTGGATATAGCGGGCAAAGTAGCAGCCAAGTCCGAGCAAGAGCACCCGCAAAAACGGACCGGAGGCTTCGCCGGTGCCGTGCAGGATTCGCACCTGGTCATCCGCAGCATGCGCCGTATTTGCCGGGGTGATCTGATCGGCGCGCAGGGCGGCATCCGCGGTGAATTTCTTGCTCGCCTCCGCTTCGGCTCGTGTTTGTTGCTTCGGATCGAGCTGTGCTTCCTGCCGGCGCAACCACCGCTGGTGCGGATCAGCCCACCAGGGAAATTTCGTCGGCCACAACAATCCGATGAGTATTGCAGGTAGTCCCAACCACGAGGCGACCATTGCCGCCGTGTAGCAACCGTTGATCAGCCTCGCCAGCCAGGTGGGAACCCCGAAGGTGGCAGCGTCCAAATCTCCCACCATTTCGTAAATCCCGAAGCCGGTTAACAGCACCGCAAACCCGGGAATCGTCACGCCCACGACTTTGTCGTAGTTAAAACTCCAGTTCCAGGTTGGAAGCAGCGGTTTTTGCCGCGCAATTTCTCCCAACCCCGAATCGGAAAACATCGCAAAGTACCACCATGCCCACAACAGGGCAACGATCAGCCAAAAACCCAACGTGAAGACCATGGTTGCGTGACTCCTATCGGTTCGGCAACCTGATTCGCCTCAGTATAACGGCGATCTTTCACCGGCATATTCAGCCGTATTTATCGAATGTCGGATCAAGTAATAGCCCTGTTTTTATTAGATTTATCGGCTTCTTCCACACGGCAGGATTATCGCCACATCTGCTTTTGTTTGCTTCGCCTAACCTATTAAGCTAAGTCCTAACTGATCACGACCAAAGGAGTCACCATGGCAAGCACCCCCCTTGATCAATCCGTGGCCGTTTGTGAATTGCTCGCGGATTTACCAATTACCAAGGCGGCAACCACCTCACGGGTCGTGGTCAATAACCCATTGATCCGCGTGGTGTGTTTCGCCATGGATGCTGGACAGGTCCTCACTGAGCATGCGGCCGCCCGTGCCGTCGTCGTCCAGTTATTGAGCGGGACGATGACGTTCACCGTTGCTGGCACCGATCATCTACTCCAACCGGGCGATGTCATCTATCTCGCACCCAATGAACGCCACGCAGTGGTTGCAAACGAAGCGTGCCACATGTCCCTGGTGCTGATTGACCACACCCGCGATCATGAGTAAGCCACCACCTCACGGTGCCCGCAGCGGCCCGGAAGAACAGCGAATGCAGGGGCACTGGTTGCTCGCAAAACTTGGGAAACGCGTATTACGTCCCGGTGGAATTGAACTGACGAATCGCCTGATTGCGAACGCCAGTCCGGCTGCCGGTGATCGGATCATCGAATTTGGTCCCGGAGTGGGACGCACCGCTTCGGTATTGCTTGCCGCCAATCCACGGACATACATTGCCGTGGATCCCAACCCGCAAGGTACCAGCGCATTACTGAAGATCCTCGCGAATTACCCCCAAGCACGTCTGGAACGCGCCGATGCTAAAACCACTCGGTTGCCTGATGAATGTGCCGACCTGGTGGTGGGTGAGGCGATGCTGTCCATGCAATCCGATGCTGACAAGCTGGACATCATGCGCGAGGCCTACCGAATTCTCGCCCCTGGCGGGCGCTATGCGATCCACGAACTTGGAATTCGGCCCGATGATGCCTCACGAGAATTCGTCCAGGGAATTGCCAAATCGCTGTCACGTTCGATTAAGGTCGGCGCGCGCCCCCTGACCGTCCCCCTGTGGAGCGAACTGCTTACCGAGGCCGGATTTTGCGTGCACTACGCCGATACCAATCCGATGCACCTGCTGGAACCCAAGCGCATTATTAGCGATGAGGGACTCAAAGGTGCACTGACGTTCTTCTTCAACGTCGCGCGCAACCGTGCGGCGCGAAAACGCATCATCGGGATGCGCCAACAGTTCCGCAAACATGGTGACAATCTCCAGGCTGTTGCCTTCGTCGCGATCAAACCTGGCGAGGTATGAGCGCGAAACCCAGTGGTAGTGCTGGTGCCACCGACTCTGGCGGCGCCACCTTACATCTCCTGCACGTTGATGTCTGGCGCCAGGGCTACACCTCATCGAGGACCTCACCGTTGATCTCGCCGCGGGTCACACCCTGGGTATTTCAGGTCCTTCGGGCTGTGGGAAAACCACATTACTCCGGGTGATCGCCGGCACGACAGCCAATTACAGCGGTTCGGTCCTCCGACCGGCAACGCGACTGGCCTGCGTATTTCAAGTACCGCGCCTACGTGGCAGCAAACCTGTATGCCAAAGGTGTTGATGTCCGCCTGATCGCGCCGGTGGTGTGGGGAATGGTGTACGTCCTGGGTCCCGAGGGCACCACACCGGGTGATTGAGAGGCGATACGCGGACAAAAAGTCATCGTTGTACTCCCGGGGAATATGCCCGATCTGGTCTTTCGTTACCTCTTGAAAAACAACGGGATCGATCGTGATCGCGATATAGAGGTGATTCCCGCTCAAGATGGCCAGCAAGCATTGGCACTATTGGCCAAAAAAGAAGCCAGCTGGGCGGTAATGCCCGAACATATCGCCACGGTCGCGATTATGAAGATGAAAAATCCGGGGTGAACCTCACTCGCGTCTTGGATCTGCAAGCAGAGTGGGCAAAGATCACCGGTGGGAGTGCCCGCTTCCCGATGGCCGGGTTAGTAATGCCTGGAAAACTGGTAGACGAGCATCCCGAATTGGTTGCCGCAATCCGCGCCGAGGTCGCGGCAACGGTTGCGAAAGCCAATAGCGGTGATGAGGCAACAATCGCCGCGATTGCCACGCAGTATGACCTTCCCGAAGCGCTGGTCAAAGACGTGATCTCGCGGTTGCAACTCGATGTGGTTCCGGCCAGTGAGGCACGCGCAGAATACGAAGACTTCCTGAGACGACCGGGGGAAGATAACCCGAAGATTTACGGCGGCAAACTCCCTGACGATACGTTCTATGCCGACTGAGTGATCCGCCGTGCCAACTCCTGACCCGTCGCTTCACGCCACAAACGACCAGCTCATTGCCCCACCGCGCACTCCCGCGCGCCTGTCACGGCGGATGACATGGCATGCAATCGGCTGGATGGTGATGGTGGGTGGCTGGGCGCTGCTGGCGCGAACGCAACTGGACGACATCCTTCCCGGCCCTGGCCGTACCGCGCAGGCTCTTGATGACCTGATCACCCATCACCAGCTCTTGGTGGCACTCTCACTCACCATGGCACGTGCAGCGCTCGGGCTGCTGACCGCCGGTGTGATCAGTGTGAGCTGGGGATTTCTCAATGGACGATTCCCTCGCTTTTACTGGATGACAATGCCCGGGTTGCAGCTCTTAATGTCCACACCGGGAATCAACTTTGTCATCGTCGCGATGGTCTGGTTCGGGACGCATTCCATTGTCGTGATCGTGGTGGTCACCGCTGTCAGTTTGCCACTGCTGACCAGTGCCACCACGCAGGCATTTACGGCCATCGATACCGATTTGGTTGAGATGGCACAGGTCTTTCGCCTGTCACGCGCAAAAAAGATTCGCCACATTATTGTTCCGAGTCTTGCGCCGCCGATCTTGGCGGCGTTGACGCTCGCGCTGGGGCAATCAATTCGCGTGTCGATGATGGCAGAACTCTTAGCGGCCGCATCGGGTATTGGTGCCGATATTCGCCTGGCGCACATCAATATCGAAACACCCGATATTTTTGCCTACGCGCTGGTGATGACGGCATTGACATTTAGCCTGGAGGCCCTGCTGGTTGCTCCGCTCAAGCGCCGAATGTCCGCACATCCGCTCGCCTCTGAGGCGATAGGAGGCCAACACAGCTGATCGCCCAGATACGTGTTGGCCGCAACCATTCGGTGGCGGCCAACACGTATTTTGGGGACTTAGTCAGCAAATGGCATCAAGAAGTCACGCGACTGGTGCCACAGCTGGTCCCAGCGTTCACGATCAACACCCATCCCGTTAGTAAGCATGTCCTTGCGGCGCTGCTGGTAGGCCGCATCGGAGCGCGCGGGCTCACCGTCAAATGATGCGCGTGCCGTAGCAATCACCATGGATGTGTAATCACTGCGCGCACGAACTTCGAGGGTGTCAAGTAGGTGGACAACCTCCTGCCCGTCGTAGCGATACATGTCACCAGTTTCGTTTACCGCCATGGCGGACCACTGGTGAACCTCGCCGACCAGGTTGGCGATCAGGACCGGTACACCCGTACCCCATACACTTTTCCGCAAGGCTTGGATCAGCAGAGCGCTGGTGGCTGATTCATCCCAGTTAAAGTACACCGGCACGTCGCGATGTGCAGCTGCCAGATCAATCAAACTTTGCCCATCAAGCAAAATGCTGGGGTGAGCATCACCTTCAGGTTGCACTGTCATGGCATGATCATCACGCGTGAGCTGCCACGCGATTGGCTCCAGTGCCGTGGAGGCGAGTAAATTTTGGACTTCTTCGAGTCCATCACGGTAGTGCACATAGGCAAACGCCACCTGGTCGACAATATTGAGGATTCGGGAAGAATCCACTTTTGCGACACAAAGACACCGATCGAGGGTATCTCGCAGATCGCGTAGCGCAATCGTTTTTTCTGTCGTCGTCATGATAATCCTCTATGTGGTAGGTGACACTGATGGTGAATGAAGTGCGGTAGTGCCGGCGGCAAATACCGTCTCGAAATAGCGCAACCAGTTTTCACCGAGCACAAGCTCAACGTCGGCTTCACTTAAGCCCGCATCCAGCAGCGCTTCGGTGATGCGCGGGAAGTCAGCGGCCTGATTGAACCAGCTGGGCCATTCAGGCCAGGAAATGTCACCTTCGGGGGCGCGCCGCCAGCGACCATCGCGCAACCAGTGCAGGAAGTCCGTTCCCCAGTTACGTGTACAGTCGCTGCCAAGTCCGACGTGTTCGACGCCAACCATGTCGCACAATTTCACGATCATTGCCGCGAACCCTTTCAGCGATGCCTCCGCTCCGCCGATAACCAGCGGATACATCGAGGTGCCAATCATCCCGCCGCGTGAGGTCACCTCGGTGATCACTTCTTGGGGTTTGTTGCGTGGCCCGTCGAAATACCACGTGGGATTCGCGTGAGTGATAGCCACCGGTTGTGCCGATGTTTTTGCCGCATCGATACAGGTCTGGTTTCCCACATGCGACAGGTCGATAACCATCCCAACACGGTTCATTTCGGCGATGATATTTTCACCAAAGCGTGTCAATCCGGAATCGTAGGGTTCATAACACGAACCACCAACGGCATTTTGATTGTTATAGGTTAACTGTGCGATGCGCACTCCAAGGTTGTGGAACACCTCAACGAAACGGTAGTCATCACCAAACGAACTGGTGTTTTGAAAACCGAGCAGGACTGCAAGTTTGCCGGCGGCTTTCGCTGCTCGTAGGGTTGCGACATCGGTTGCCAACGTGACGATATCGGCGTTGGCACGCACAAATTCGTACCATTTGGAAATAATTCGGATGGTTTCTAGCGGATCTTCCCACACCGCTACCGTGACGTTAACGCCACTGACTCCACCGGCGAGAGATTCTTCGACGACGGTGCGATTCCAATTATTAATTTGCAACGCATCAATAACCGTTGCCCGGGCATGCAGCGGATGCATTAGACCTCACCTTTCGGAGGTTTAACAAAGAGCCAATCACTTTCGGTATCGGCTCCCAGGTCGGTAACACTGGGGGTGCCTGAAAGTAAGGTCACACGCAACCAATTCGTATCTTGAGGCATGAAGTTGATCATCCCGTACATTGCGAGTTGGAACCGCTGAACAGTCAGTGGCAAGAATTCCGGGTCGGTGACATTAATGCGCATCTCCCCGTAGAAGGTTTCACTCATCGCTTGCACGCGTGCTACCCACTGCCGCCATTGGGGTGCATTCAATAAGAATTCACCCACCGGTTGTTGCGCTCGCCCACCTGCTTCAGCCTTGCGCAACACGTCTCGTAACTGCGCTACCCGCCAGCCCGCATAGATTGGCAGTTCGGTTTCCGGTCGATTCACCTCATCGCGATCAACACGGCGTGGTTCTTCATTCGTGGCTGATTTATGCCAGGCAATACGCGTATGCTCATGCTCATCAAAGTGGCACTCTTCCAGCCAGTCATATGTCTGATTGATGCGCTCGATTACCTCACCAAGTGGCATGGTGGGATCTAATGGCAAGGTTTCATCAACGGTAAGTAGCTCATCCATCTCCAGGTCAAGATCGCTGGAGAGCTCCACTAAGATCGAAGCAACCAGGCCCCCACATTCCCCACTTTCGGCCTGGGCGGCAGCATAGAGTTCACGCCAGGTGTGTACCTGTCCGCGTTCACACGCGGCCAGGAGTTCATCTAGTCGCCGTTGGACGCTTTGTAGTTGCGCCACGAGCTGTACATCATCGAGGAATGGATCATCGGGCTTTGCATCGCGCTGCTGCACGAATGTGATCGCGGCAGCCAGCAGCTTTTCTATCGTCTGCGCTTCGGTTGTCGAACCGGTAACCGCAGCTCCCGGGGTGGGCGCAGCAACATGTCCCTGAGCGTCAATCTCCGCCTGGCACTCAATTGGGCGATCCAACACGGCACCCAGGGAGATCTCACGTACGCGCGCCCACGATTCCATAATGAGCGGGTGGCTCATCGCGTAGGGCACCAAACCAAGTCCGGTGGCATTACCAACGCCAAAGTAACGTCGCCACGCAGGTGACAGCCGTGCCGCGTTGGGATTTTTCCGCTTGGCAACATGCTCGACCAAATCGAGAGAAAGTTCGCGTAGCAGCCACGCCGAGAGCATGTGCGGACGATAGGGAACACGTAGCGGATGGGTGGTGTCGATTGCTTCAAAACTGAGGAGATTGAAGCGTCCATTGGAATAAAACGCGGTGGAGCGCACCAAATAGGGTGAGGGTCCAAACATCGTTGGGTCGGGCTGCTTCCCGGCGGCTAAGCCCTCAACGACCGCGTTAAAGAACCGCGCCGACCGGTTGGCACGTGCCCAAATCAGCGTGCCTGCATCCGCGATTCCCTTTTCCTGTAATGGCACCTGTTCTTGTAGGTAGGCTAGGCGAGCATCATCGATATCACCCTCAACCAACGCGGTGGTGATATCCCAGCGCTTGGCAATCACCCGGTCGGTGCGTTCTGATTCATCGAGAATGGTAGAAAATGCCACCCACCGCATGATCACGCCTTCGGCATTGATCTTATAGACGCAGTGGCCGCGTCCCAGATCGTCCATCTCGAAGCGCTCGCGTTCAACCTGCCACTTTTGACGCCATGCCCTGCGCAGCATCGTGCGCACGAAAGAATGACGGTTGGGGTAGGCATAACCAAGGTCGGATTCAGCCATCACCGCTGCGGGAGTTCGGACGTTGACGCCGGCTAGTTTGATTGTTTTGTGCTGCATAACGGCGGGACCTTACTGTGGGGCTAACCGCAAATATGCGGTTTTAGATTTGGTAAAGAAGTCAGCTGCGGCGTCGCCATTTTGTTCACGAGGACCCGGATAGGTGGAGTTTTTCAATCCGCCAAACGGACCGTGTACTTCCGAGCCGGTCGACGGGGCGTTAACTTTCACCAAGCCTGCATCCATATAGTTCAAAAAGTAGCGCACCGCGCGTTCATCGCTGGTAAACAATGACGCGGTAAGTCCAAATTCGGTGTCATTAGCCAATTCCACCGCGGCTTCGAGGCTGTCGGCTGTGAGCAAGGTTGTCACCGGTCCAAAGACTTCTTCGTGACAAATGGTCAGTTCTGCTCCCCCCTGTAAAACGGTAGGAGCAACGAAAGCATCACCAGCAGGAACCTGCGCCCTTGCCAACACGGTTGCTCCTTCGGCTTTGGCCTGGGCAACCGCGTCATCGATTTCTTTGGCAGCGCGTTGGGAGATCACCGGACCGATTCCGGCGTCCACGTCGCTACCAGCACCGACAACGAGTGCTTCGACGCGTTTGGCAATCGCTGGCGCTAACTGTTCTTCAACGCCACCGACCGCGATGATGCGGCGCGTTGCGGTACATTTCTGACCGGTAGAGCCCATGGCTCCCGCAACGACGGAATCGGCAGCGAGATCAATATCGGCATCGGGCATCACCACCGCGGCGTTATGACCCCCGAGTTCCATCTGCAATTTTCCGCCGCGTGGAATAACCACGTCGCGAATCTTATGACCGACACCGACCGAACCGGTAAAGGTCACGCCAGCAACACGCGCGTCAGCGACCAGTTCACCACCGAGCGAGCCGGGACCAAGAATAAGGTTGCAAACACCTGCCGGCACGCCGGCTTCGGTCAGGATGTCAACGAAGGCTGCAGCCATCGCGGGAGTTTCACTTGAGGGTTTCCACACCACCGTGTTCCCCCAGAGCAGTGCAGGGGCTATTTTCCACGCGGCAATTTGTAACGGGAAGTTCCACGGAGTAATCACACCGATCGTTCCCAGCGGCCGACGCAGGGTCCGCACGAGTTCTTCTGGATGCGCCGACGGATAGCTCGAACCGATCGCTTGACGCGCGCAACCGGCGTGGTAATACAGCGTTTCAACGCTCGCACCAACTTCACCGGCTGAATCGGCAAGCACCTTTCCCTGCTCGGCAGTCATCAGCTTCGTCAGAGCATCAGCACGCTCATCAAGCAGTTGCGCAGCGCGACGTAAAATCGCCCCGCGGCCAATAATGCCGACGTTGTCCCACGCATCATGAGCAGCTGCAGCCGCGTCGAGCGCTTCGCTTAGTTGTGCGGAGGTTGCTGCACGGTAGTTGGCGACTACCGAGCCATCAACCGGATTGAGTGACTGGCATTCATCGCCAGCTCCCGCAACCGGCTGTCCATTAATGTAGAGCGAAATTTGAGATCCGCTAAGTGCAGAATTTGCCATGAGTTCACTTCCTTGGTGTTTGCGAAGGCTGCGCCACCGCTGGTTCGGCTATCGAGGTACCGACGCTGGCCCTAAATCAACAATATGTCAGGAAAAGAAATGAACCTGGCTAGATTGATACATACCTTATATTAATGATTATGGAAATCCGACAGCTCAGGTATTTCGTCACCGTTGCCGAAGAAATGCATTTCAAAAATGCGGCAAATCGTCTTCATATTGCCCAACCGGCCCTCTCTCAACAGATCCGCGCGCTAGAAAAGTCCCTCGGTGCCGATCTGTTTCGGCGCACTACCCGGCGAGTGGAAATGACCGCCGCCGGTAATGCACTCCTGCCAGCAGCACACCATATTCTTAGCCAAACCGATGCAGCAGCTCGGCTTGTCACTCAGGCATCGCTGGGCAGTCTTGGCACTGTCCGCATTGGGTTTGTGGGGTCGGCTGCCATTGAACTCATCCCGGCAATGCGTCGCTATATGAATGACCAGTGGCCCAATGTGGATGTTGAATTACAAGAAACTCCATCCGATGAGCTCATCACTGCCCTGCGCCAACGCGGCACCGATGTTGGCGTTGTTCGTGAAACGATGGATTATCCCAAAGGGATTGTAATCCGGCCGCTCTATAATGAGCCCCTGGTCTTAGCGGTGCCAAACTCGCACCGCTTCGCGAATGCATCCGAAGTGTGGTTGCGCGACCTCACTGGAGAAACCCTGATTTCATTTCGCGAAGATACCTCCGTTGGACTCTCAGCGCGCATTGCCCAATTGCTTTACGAAGCGGAGGTTGGCTATCACAAAGGTCAAGAAGCCGTGCAGTTTGTGACGATGGTTGGTCTGGTGGCAGCACGACTGGGCGTGGCGATTGTCCCCAAAGCGATGAAGTATTTACAGCTGCCGGGGGTCACCTTCGTACCATTTGCTGATGACCGTGCATTCTCGACCGTTGCACTTGCCTATCGACAGGAAGATGAAGACAACTTATTAATCCAAAACTGCGTATCCGCAGCGGTCACAACCGCCGGTGGGGAGGATATCTCCATACCACCCCCACCGGTTGGGTTAGTTTAATTCGCGCTGGTCTTACTCCGCGAATTCACTCGCACCTCGGTTGTTGTTTCCTCTTGGCTATCGCCAACTCGGCGTTTGGTGACCGTTACGGTCCGTGAGAGCGGATATGGGGTACCGGGGTGATCATGACTGCGTGGTTTCCGATCAGCAAACCGTTCCCGGTACTGGTCAAAGCGTGGCAGGTGAATGTGGACAATATTGATATCGCCGCCCTGCCAAATTGGGGGCAGTCCACTTTCGCCGAATTCGGGATCGATTTCGGAGGCTTTCACGCCGGTATCCCAATCGGCGCGGGTTGACTGCTCCAAGTACATGGATCGCAACACAAATGGGGTTGCGATCAGTGAGGGTAACATCAAGAAC
>JAUNVN010000171.1 GCA_030537655.1 Bowdeniella nasicola
CGGGACTCTCCCAATTTGTGACGCGCACGACGATCTATACCGAAAAGTTGGTCCGTCGCGGCGATATGCTCGATGACCCGGTCGAAAAGACCCTCATCGGGCGGGTACGTGCTGCCGGGCTGATGGGTGAAGTCCCAGCGATTGTTGGCCCCCACCTGCCGATTAAAAAAGCTGATGGGGTGGTGCGCGAATCCGGTTCGACTGCCGTTCCGGTCGTTGATGAAAACGGGGTGTATCGCGGCACCCTGTCAGCTTTGGCACTGGCACGGGCGCGTGATACGGGTATTGATCCCAATGAGCCCATTAGCGTCTTACATCTGGCACACGTCGCGGTAAAAGAACGGGAATTCGCCTCCGTGGTGCTGCGCACCCTCGTCCAGGCCGGGATGGAAGGAATTGCGGTGATTGACGATGACAACCACCTGTCGGGGTGGATTGCGCAGCGTGACCTTGTAGCCCGGATATACCGCCAGCAACAGCGGGCTCTTGATCAAATCGAAAACGAAACCTCGTGGGGTTTGCGAATGGCCAGACGCTACCATGACTATCGCCAGCGCCGAAAATCTTCTTCCCCAGACATCTCCGCACGTAAGTCACAGTGAGGAATAACGCATGCGCACATTGATCATTGCCGGGGCGTCCGGTTTTCTTGGCACGGCGCTATCTCAGGCAGCTCGAAGGCGCGGGTGGCAGGTAAAAACCCTGGTGCGTCGCGCCCCTATGACCACTACCGAAATTGCGTGGAATCCTGCGGCCGGTCAGCTAGCACGCGCAGATATTGCCGGAGCCGATGCGATTGTGTGCCTTGCTGGTGCACCCATTGCCGGTGGGCTGTGGACGGCCAAGCGGCGACAGATTATTACCACTTCTCGCACAGCAACAACCGGGCTGCTCTCGCGCACAATCGCCTCGCTTCGTCCAGCTGACCGTCCCGATATCTTCATTTCCGGGTCAGCCATTGGTTATTACGGTGATCGCGGCAATGAACAGCTCACCGAAACTGCGAACGCTGGCTGCGGATTTCTCTCCGGGGTCTGCCAAGCGTGGGAAGCTGCGGCCACCGGAGCTATCGATGCGGGTGTACGCACGGTCTTTGCTCGTACCGGCAACGTCATTGATCGTGAAGGCGGATTGCTCCAGGCACTATTACCCGCCTATCGGGCCCATTTGGGAGCTCGCCTGGGTGATGGCACGCAATATTTTGCGACTATTTGGCGCCGCGATTGGGTTGAAGCGATCTGTTTCATACTGGAACACCCCACAATAGCCGGTCCGGTGAACCTGGTTGCACCCGGGGTGCAATCTTTTGCTGATTTCCACCATGAAATCGAACGTGCCCTCGGGCGGCGCTCGCCCGCTGTTATCCCCGCAGGGCTGTTACAGCTGGCTGGAGCGATGGGTAAAGAACTTCTTCTCGCATCTCAGCGGGTGGTACCGCAGGTACTTTGTGACCACAATTTCACCTTCCGCGCACCAACGCTGCAAGCAACAGTGCGCCGCGCAATCTCTCCGGAATTATAGGCAGGCGACCCGATACGCATCGGGGTGGCCCCGTGGCCACCCCGATGGTTTGCTCCGCAGATACCGGCGATTGTGATCCTATTTCACCAATGAGCGCAGCACATACTGCAAAATTCCCCCATTGCGGAAGTATTCGCGCTCTCCGGGAGTGTCAATGCGGACCACGGCATCAAATTCGATTGGTTCGCTCCCCTCACGCTGGGCACTGACTTTCACCGTCTTGGGAGTCCGGCCTTCATTGAGTTCGGTAATCCCCGTAATGGAGAAGATCTCACTGCCATCCAACCCCAGGGAGTCAGCATTTTCACCGGCCGGGAACTGCAGCGGCAGCACGCCCATCCCGATCAGGTTCGAGCGGTGGATACGCTCGTAGGATTCGGTGATCACCGCCTTGACCCCTAACAGTGCCGTACCTTTTGCCGCCCAGTCTCGTGAAGAGCCTGATCCATATTCTTTGCCACCCAAGACCACCAGCGGAATATTTTCGGCCTGATAGTGCTCGGCAGCATCGAAAATAGTCTCCTGCTTTTGGGTGAGGAAGTTGAAGGTATAGCCGCCTTCAACCCCGTCAAGTAACTGGTTACGCAAGCGGATATTGGCAAACGTGCCGCGAATCATCACTTCGTGGTTACCACGACGTGAACCGTAGGAGTTAAAATCTCGCCGCTGGACTCCATGTTCGGCAAGATACTTGCCCGCCGGTGAATCCGCTTTGATGGCCCCTGCGGGAGAAATATGGTCGGTGGTTACCGAATCGCCCAGTTTTGCTAGCACTCGCGCACCGGAAATATCTTCCAGTGGCGTCAACTCCATCGTCATACCCTCAAAGTAGGGCGGTTTGCGAACGTAAGTAGACTCCTCATCCCATGCGAAGGTATCGCCATCGGGAGTGGGCAGTGATTGCCACCGTTCGTCACCGGCGAAGACGTCCGCGTAGTCAGCTTCGAACAGCTCGCGGGTAATGGCCGAGTCCATCACTTCTTGCACCTCGTGCTGGCTGGGCCAAATATCGCGCAAGTAAACGTCGTTGCCGTCGTGGTCCTGGCCGAGGGGTTGGGTTTCGAAATCGAAATCCATTGTTCCCGCAAGTGCGTAGGCAATCACCAATGGCGGGGAGGCGAGATAATTCATCTTCACATCGGGGTTGATGCGTCCCTCAAAGTTACGGTTACCTGAAAGGACCGAAACGACCGCCAGATCGTGGTCATTGACCACCTGGGAGACCTCTTCGGGTAGCGGACCCGAGTTACCAATACACGTCGTGCAGCCGTAGCCGACAAGATGGTAGCCCAGCGCTTCCAAATCGGGCCACAGCCCCGCTTTATCGTAATAGTGGGTGACTACCTTAGATCCGGGAGCCATGGAGGTTTTAACCCAGGGTTTCACCTGCAAACCCTTGGCATTGGCATTGCGCGCGAGCAGTGCAGCTGCCAGCATTACCGACGGGTTGGAGGTGTTGGTACACGAGGTAATCGATGAAATCACCACGGCACCGTGATCCAGCTCGGTCTCGGTACCATCAGCCATCGTGAGCGGAACGCGTTTGTGAATCCGCGTTGGCGCCTTACTGGGCGCTGGATCGCCTGGATCAGCCACCTCGTCATCACTGATCATGTCGGGGGCGATCGGATCCGATGCCGGGAATGTCTCTTCTACGGCTTCATCCAACGTCGTTTCTTCCACCGCACCGGCATAGGTTGGCAAAGCCTCGGCAAATGCGGCCCGCGCATGGGTAAGTTCAATTCGATCTTGCGGGCGTTTCGGTCCGGCAATTGACGGCACGACGGTCGAGAGATCCAATTCGAGGTATTCGGAGTATGTCGCTTCGCGTTCGGGATCATGCCACAGCCCCTGCTCCTTGGCGTAGGCCTCGATAAGTTCGACCTGCTCGGCCGGGCGTCCGGTAAGACGGAAGTAGTCGAGGGTGACCTCATCA
>JAUNVN010000172.1 GCA_030537655.1 Bowdeniella nasicola
CCGTCCTGGTGCTGATGGCATTCCCAGTGCTTGCTTCCGCCTACTTCGGTTTGGCTGCCGACCGTATTCTTGGCTCGCAGATATACAACCCGCACTCAGGTGGGACAATCCTGTGGCAGCATCTGTTCTGGTTCTTCGGCCACCCCGAGGTTTACGTCCTCGCCCTGCCGTTCTTCGGAATCGTCTCGGAGATTATTCCAGTCTTTTCCCGCAAACCAATCTTCGGTTATAAGACCCTGGTATTCGCCACGATTTCAATCGCTGCCCTGTCGGTAACCGTGTGGGCCCACCATATGTACACCACCGGCGCGGTGATGCTCAGCTTCTTCGCGCTGATGACCATGGCGATTTCAGTACCAACAGGTGTGAAATTCTTCAACTGGGTTGGCACGATGTGGCGTGGGAAGCTCACCTTCGAAACACCGATGATGTTCTCGCTCGGGTTCCTCGTGACCTTCCTGTTCGGCGGTCTGACCGGTATTATCCTTTCCAGCCCCGCCATGGACGCGCACGTGCACGATTCCTACTTCGTGGTGGCACACTTCCACTACGTCATCTTCGGTACGGTAGTCTTCGCCGTTTTTGCCGGGTTCTTCTTCTGGTGGCCGAAATTTACCGGAAGGATGCTTGATGAACGACTCGGCAAGATTCAATTCTGGCTGGTGTTTATCGGCTTTCACACCACATTCCTCGTCCAGCATTGGCTTGGGGTTTACGGGATGCCGCGGCGGACCCCGGACTATCTGGTCACCGATGGCTATCAGCTGCTTAACCAAATCTCGACGGTCGGTGCGTTCATTACCGCTTCGGCAATGATCCCCTTCATTTGGAACGTGTGGAAAACCCAGCGCGGTCCGCGCACGGTCTTTGTTGATGACCCATGGGGTTATGGCGGTTCATTGGAGTGGGCAACACCCTGCCCGGTGCCGCGCCACAACTTCACAGCGCTGCCCCGAATCCGCTCTGAACGGCCCGCCTTTGATCTCCACCATCCCGAAGTCGCAGCACTTGACCGGGTCGATCCGGCGAAGGTGCGTGTCCCAGCCACGGCAGGAAAGGAATAGCGACAATGGCTTCTCACACAAGTCGCGAAGTGCTCGACAACCTGGAGAAAAAACCCGAAGGGTACACCAACGAGCAAAAACCAATCCGCGTCGAAATGCTGATGTTTTTCCTCGGCACGTTCTTTTTCTACCCGGTCGCGATCGCTTACGCTATTGTTGCTGATTTTGAAGCTGTCGGGACCGTGACCTTCCTGCTTCTCGGTACACTGTGCGCCATGGTGGGAGGCTATCTGTGGATCCTCGGTCGCCGGGTTGATAAGCGCCCTGAAGATGATCCCTACGGTGAAATCGCTGAGCGTGAAGGCCAGCTGGGAGAATTCTCCCCGCACTCGTGGTGGCCTTTTGTGCTCGGGGTTGCGGTCACCGTGGTCTTCGCTGGGGTGGCCATTGGCCGTTGGGTAGTTCTTATTGGTGTGGTTGTGGGGATAGTTGGCCTGGTGGGTCAGCTTTTCGAATTCTCACGCGGTATCCACGCACACTAATCACAAAGGTCGCGACCCGATTGGGTCGCGGCTTTTTTCTTCCCACAAACTCGGTGCGCCATGCAACCACAGCACCGGGAAATGCCGCGAACGTTGAGTAGTCTCAAGTGAGCAGCACGTGTGAGTGATGTGCATGTCTAAGAGCGTCATTACTCGCCATCCACGAGCCCAAACCTGTGGTGATACCCCATGTCATCACCCAACGTGGTATCTAGCAGAGATATTGAGCAATAGGTTAACCGCCGTAACATACGCACTGGTATTTCTCCGCAATCCTGACCAAGATGCGGTGTTGTCTGCCGAGAATACTGTCAATGGTAGCCACTCCGTTTAGCGACGGAGTCCGTAATCCTGCAGCGCGTTTTGTGCTGCTACCTTGAGCGAGAAAGCCTCAGGCTATGGCTGCCGGGATGACGAAAGGCGGGCGACCAGTGTCGCCCGCCTCAGGTCAGTGAAATCGTGTGCGCACGTGATTACGCGCCTTCACGATGGAGCTACTTTGTGACGATCAAGCCGTTGTAGTGCTGTTTTGCCGTCTCGAAACGGCGGGTGACGTCATCCCAATTCACGATGTTCCAAAATGCCTTCACGTAATCGCCCTTGACGTTCTGGTAGTCCAGGTAGAAGGCGTGCTCCCACATATCGAGCATCAACAGCGGCACCACACCGACGGGGACATTGCCCTGCTGATCAAAGAGCTGGAAGATCACGAGACGCTCAGCGATTGTGTCATATGCGAGCACTGCCCAGCCCGATCCCTGAATCCCGGTTGCAGTGGCGGTGAAGTGTGCCTTAAAGGCAGCGAAGGAACCAAAATATTCGTTAATTGCATCAGCGAGATCACCCTCGGGTTCACCGCCGCCCTCAGGGCTGAGGTTCTTCCAGAACACCGAGTGGTTTGTGTGACCACCGAGATTGAATGCGAGGTTCTTCTCGAGCAGATTCACCGCCGCGAGGTCCTCTTTCTCGCGTGCTTCAGCCAGCTGCTCCAGCGCTGCGTTGGCACCAGAGACATAGGTTTGGTGGTGTTTGGAGTGGTGTAATTCCATAATCCGCGCGGAGATGTGAGGCTCCAGTGCGCCATAGTCATAGTCAAGGTCAGGAAGGGTATAAACCGCCATCATGAACTCCTCAATTCAATCTACCTGCAGCGGCTGTCGCGCAGGTCTGTCTCTAATCTATGGGTATTAAGTCCTAGAAGCGAGCGGAAATGTGCGAATTTCCTCACGAACAAGGATAGATAACTGAACTTCAGGAACTTCGACGCGTCGTATATGAATCTCACAGCCGTATTTAGCCTCCGAGCGGCGATCAGCGCTCCTGTGGTACGCGCGAACGCGTTCGGACGGTTATCATCTGGGGCTTAATATGCCAGCAGCTAGAGTGCGCACTGCTGAGCTATTGGAAGGTATCCAGCAGCTTGGAGACAGGCGGTTTCGCACGCCTCCACACGAAAACGAAGACCGACAGCAATGTGGGGCAGTTCGTGGCGAACTGCCCCACATTAGTGGTACGGGCTAATTTTTCGCTGTTGTGCGTTCAAGTTCACGACGCACTGCAGCTTGTTCCGATTCATTTAGTTGCGCGATTGACTCGGAAGCAACGTGTGCATGATCGTGTTGCGCTGCTGCAAGCTCAGCAGGAGTAACCGGAGCGACGCGATCTTCATAAAAGAAGCGGGAAAGCTTTTGTTTGCGACGATCCTTCTTGTAGCCTGGGCGCTCCACGCCATTCTTATCACGCTCGGGTTCAATCTCCAGGGGCTGGTTGTCATGGTAGGACACCAACTCCCAGCGCTCATAAGGAGTAAGAGGCCGGTGAACTTCCATCATCGCCCCGTCGGCAAGCTGCACCACGCGGCCGGTTTCATGACCGTG
>JAUNVN010000173.1 GCA_030537655.1 Bowdeniella nasicola
CCTTTTTGGGCAGTTCGGTGAAGACGTGTTGCCAGTTGTTTTCTGCATTGAGCGTTGCTGTGGCAACTTTTTCACCGTTTGCTAAGAGTGTTGCCTCAATCGATTCGGGCAATTCGTGGCCTGCGGCTTTCCAGTCTTTGAGGACTTTCAACTGCACAAGTTCACTGTTTGTAATCGTGATCGTTGCCGGGTCGTCCTCGTCGATGGTGTCAGGCAGGTCGGTGCCGTTGACCGGGTCGGATACGGTGCCAGCCCAGCCTTCCAGCTCGGTTTCAGCGATTGAGTACTCGATGGCTTTCCCGTTTGCCTTTTTGGGCAGTTCGGTGAAGACGTGTTGCCAGTTGTTTTCTGCATTGAGCGTCACTTTGTCAATCGGTGAATCATTGGCTTTCAGCTCAACTTCTAATGAGGCTGGAGGATTGTCTCCATCCCAAATTTTCTTCACCTTAAGTTCGGTCAGCTCTTCCTCACCGTTGCCAATGTCGACGTTACCGTTGGTACCAACGCCACCGCCGAGAAAGGCGTAATTGTCGCGAATGTGGAGTTTTGCGAGCGATCGAGGTTGATCAGCGCCAAATGGTGCGTGGGCAGCGGTCCCGATATAGCGCGGGTTTTTTGCCAGGTCGGTAATATCAACCTTTGTGCCTTTTCCTGGATTCTTATCATCGAAGCGAACAGTGTTCCAATCCTCGTTAAAGATTGGCTTTCTGTCATCGTAGCCGTCAAGGTACCAATCGAGGCTACCGCCACCAAGTTGACGAGTAGGTAGATTGAAATGCCTTGGCGGGTTGTCTTCACCCGCGCCGAAGGGTGTTACCTGGACGTCTCGGCCGTAACGGCGCGCTTGGTTATCTGCGAATGCTCCTCCATCGGTGATGTGCAGTCGGGTCTCGCCGGTGGGGCAATTCCAAATCGCTGCACCTTCGTCAGCCGAGTTGGAATCGAAGAGGACGTTAGACATCCGCAACGTGTAGGGCTGTGTGCTGACATAGACTCCACCGCCCATCTTTCGCTTGTTGAGGATACTGCCACCGAGCACTTCGTTGCGTTCGATTACTCCACCCAAAAGTGTCACAGAATCCGAAACGACGTTGATTCCGCCACCGGAGTGGTCTGCAGTGTTATCGCTGATCGTTCCACCGGTCATCGTAAATGAAGCGGGCACAATTTGTTTCCACTCGTCGATGGAATACCCGAGGGCCTGGCCGGGATCTGGTTTCCACGCACCGACACCCTCGTCAAAATCACCGGAGACATAGTAGTCCTGCACGTGGACGCCACCACCATAGGGCGCTGTGTTCTTGGCGATGGTGCCACCGGTCATGGTGATATCGAATTTCCCCCAACCACCGATGCCGCCGCCATAGTAGTAGGCCGTGTTGTTGGTGATTTCGCCACCTTCGATGCGCACGTTTACACCGAGGTCGTCGCTGGCCCACCGCTCGCGATCGTCCTCTTCATCCCAATAGACGTTGCCAGCATGGATCGAAATTCCGCCGGCTGCGCCACCTTCGTTGCCGGTAATTTTGCCACCGGTCATCGTGAAATTGGCTTTCTTAAAGAGTCCAACACCGCCGGTTGCATACAAAACCCAATCTCGGGGATAGGATTTTCCGTCACGAATTTCGCCGCCGTTCAGCGTGAAGGTCCCACCAGTGAAAACCGCAAGATTCGCGGCAGTTTCTTGAATATTGCTGCCACCCGCACCGATATCATTTTCCGCAATAGCGCCGCCATTCATCGTCATATTTCCGGCGCCAAAAACGTTCACCGCTGCGCGAAATTCCCTCCCGGGGAGCTCTGCGTCTGTTGGATCACCGACCATTCCAGTAAGCAGACCATCATTCATGGTGACGGTTCCGGCCACATCAAGCACGCGAATCGCGCCGCCGGCCGCCGTTACCGTGATCTTCCCTGCTCCGTTACCGTTGAGGGTGAGGGTCGCGCCTTCTTCGACCTTGATCATGCTGCGGGGCCTGCCAGTGGCGGTAAGTGTCGCACCCTCAACAGTTGCCGGCTGCAGTGTAATGTCGGCCCCTTCGGGAATGACCAACTGTTGTGTTAAGGGGATGGTTCCGGTCAGGTCAAGTGTCACCGCGTTGCCGGCTGCTGCAGCAATGCGCTCTCGTAGCTGCGTTTCATCACTGACTGATTCCGCATGTGCTGGCAGCGTTAAGAATGAGGTTAATAGTAAAATTAAAGTCGCGATCGCAGATGAAAAAGCTCGCGGTTTTTGTCTGGTCATGACCGTCCTTCTTGGGTAACGACATGTGTTGCATAAGCATATAAGGAATTAGCTTTTCTGTATCGAGATCCACGAACTACTCTTGAAGGCTTACGATCTCCAATTGCAAAAAAAGAAAGCGCTACAACTGAACTTGCGGTTAGCGCCATCGGTGTGCGCCGATATGGCGTTTTTATTCTTGTGCGCAAATGATCACCTTGACAACAGAGCGATCATGATAAAAAACAATAATCAATGATAGCGACCAATAAAAAGAAAAAAGGAGGCCTATAGCGGGTATCCCCGTGTTGATTGCCAAAGTGGCGCCACGGTGCTTGCCCGCGCTGAATTGTGAGATTGATCCAATACGCTGTTAAAACGCCAAAATCGCCTGCACATAGCGTTGCCTAAGAAAATTGGAGTGGTGGAGGAGACGAGACGGAGCAAGGCTGTGTGTGTCATTGTGGCTATGTGCCTCGATCAATGACACGCCGCAACGTGACGCTGGTGCTGGTATTGTCCGGCCTTTGCTATCTCACCCCGCTGTGGGAGGCGGTAGCCGGCTATCCGCTCAACCCGCAGATTTCTTTTGTTTCTGAACTCGCGGCCCGTGATCAACAATGGGGGTGGATTTTCCAACTCACCGACCTCGTAGCTGCGCTGCTGCTCGGTCTCGGCGTGTCGATGATCTGGCGAGGCCGCTGCGGTTTTACCGCAATACAAACCTTATTCAGCGTTGCACTGGGCGTTGCGGCCGTGGGGACAATCGCGGATGTGTTGTTCCCAATGGTTTGTGCGGAATCCCTCCCAAGGTGCGCCGCAGCTTACCATGCGGGTGATCTTCCAGTGAGTCATAGCATTCATATCGTCACTTCCAGCATTGCGGTCGCGGGAATGACGGTGGCTGCGGCAGCCTGTTTACTGCAGCTGCGCATATCGCGTCACCGGCCGGTGATGGTGGTTGCGGCACTGGCTGCCAGTGGGGTGATCGCGACGTTGGTGGGACAGGGCTTGCTCTTTGCCACCGGAGCGCCTTTGGGATGGATGCAGCGGATACATGTGATTGCCAGCGCCGCGCTGATCGCAACGAGTCCTATCGTGCTGCAAGAACGGCGACAGTCGTGAGCAATTGGGTGATCCTGCCCGGCTTGGCGCTCAC
>JAUNVN010000174.1 GCA_030537655.1 Bowdeniella nasicola
TTTTTCGCATGGACAAACCTCGCAGTCCAAGTTGGCATTATCGTCACTGGCGGTCTGGTACGCCTGACGGGCTCCGGACTGGGGTGTTCCACCTGGCCGCTATGTGAGCCGGGGCATTTCACCCCTGTCTTCCACGAAGCCTCCTCGTGGCATCCCTAGATTGAATTCGGTAACCGTACCCTCACCGGTGTGCTGGTCATGGTCGCGATTGCCCTTTTGGTAACGCTCTACCGCACTACCACTCCCAATCGGCGTGACCTGGCCCCGATGGTTTGGGCTGTCCTCGCTCTTATCGCAATTCAAGCGGTGGTCGGTGGGATCAGCGTGTGGATGTCATTGCATCCGGGGGTCGTGGGCTTGCACATGGCGCTCTCGCTCGGACTAGTCGCCCTGTCAACGCTCATTGTTGTCCGTCTCTACCGGCCGCAGGCGGACACAAACCACGCTGAGCGCCTCACCACCGCAGTGCATGCGGCACTCGCGCTCGTCACGGTTACCTGCGCAATTTTAGGCGTGATCGTCACCGGCACCGGTCCTCACTCCGGTGATGCCACGCGTGCGATGCGTTTTGAACTCAACCCGCTGACGATCACGCGGATTCATTCGCTCTCCGCGTGGGCGCTCTTCGCTTTGGTGATCGCCGCGGGGTATCTCGCCTCCAAAGCCGGCAACAGGCGCACCGAGTGGTGGGTGACAATCGGTTTGGTCATTACCCAGGGCCTGCTCGGCTACATCCAGTACCTCCTGGGATTAAACCGCGCCGTGATTTTATTACACATGCTCGGTTCGGGACTGCTCGTCGTCGCGATTACCTGGGCGATTGCCGTGTCGTATCGTCCAGAGCACTCACCAGCAGCGCCAGTACTGTCGCAGCCGAAGTAATCTTGCCGGCGCGTGCCGCCCGGATAGCTGCGTGGCGCGGGACCCAGGTGAGTTCGAATTCAGCTTCTTCGGCTTCACGGGTAAAAGTTTGCGCGCATGGAGATAACCCCCGGGCAAGATAAATGTGGATCCGTTCGGTTGATCCGCCAGCGCTGAGCGCCACATTGAGTAGTGGGGTGAGGCTCTCACAGGTTAAATCGACTTCTTCAGCCAGCTCCCGCCGGGCACATACAGCAGGATCTTCACCTTCTTGATCGAGCAGGCCCGCTGGAATTTCCCATAGCTCAGCTCCAACGGGGTGGCGGTATTGGCGGACGAATGCGACCTCGTCAGCATCATTTACCGCCAGGACCGCAACGGCACCGGGGTGTTCGACCACATCGCGTCGTACCGGTTGACTCGTGGGTGTTAATTTCACATCATCGAGGCGGACATTAACGACCGCTCCTTGAAACGCCTGCGAGGTGTCTATGACCTCACGCGGGCAGTGATATTGATCAGCAATGGTGGCAACATGTACGCCGGGTAGTGAATTCACGCGGCCAGACTATCGCACCGGCGTTGAGGATCAAACGCTGCCCAATACCGTTAGGAGTTGCGTGCGTAAATCGGCGATTGTCGGCAGAGTTTTACTGCGGCGGCGTGCGGCAGCACTGCGCGCACGGCGCGCTTTGGGATCACGCAGCAGGGCGGCGATCGCATCGCACAAATCAGCGGGGGCAACCGCCGGGATTTCGGGTCCTAAAACGTGACTGGTCCCGCCCACGTCGGTGGCCACAATTGCCGCACCGGCGTGAATGGCTTCTTGCATTGCGACTGGTTGGCCCTCCCAGCGTGAGGTTTGTACGACCAGGTCAGCAACGAAAAAGTAGCCGGCAAGATCCTCAACCTGCCCCACGAGCGTTACCGGTAAGGCGCGCCTAGAAATTGCGGTCTCGAGCGCAGCGCGCAGTGGCCCCTCACCGACAATAACCCACTGCAACTGTGGGAATTCCCGCTGCAGTGTGGCGGCGGTATCGAGCAGGAGATCCAAACCTTTTTGGTGCGATAGCCGCGCGACAGTCACCAATACTGGCCCACCTTGCACCGCTGGTAGCTGGCGGGCAGGTGGGAGCTTTCGCGCCGGAATCACAGCAAGATCGGCCTTCGCCCCATCCCTGGCAAGCCAGGTGGAGATATCGGGGCTGACCGCAAGAATTTTCGTCGCGTGGGCAATCACAAGCCGTTTGAGTACTTCACCCATCCGCACCACCGCGCTCTGCCCGGTTGGACGGTTGTGAATCGTGACCACCAGCGGTGGGCGCCTACGCAATGTTCGCAGTGCTAATGCCGCATAGGCACCGGCGCGCAGCGTGTGCGCATGGATAACATCGGCCCCTTTGGCATACCTGGTAATCGTCGCCAAGGTGGCAACATCTGCGAGCTGCGGCGTTGTTGATACGCGTACGCGTTCGTATCGTAGCCTTGAGGGCTGGCGGGCCTGGCAGTAGTCGATGACCGCATCGGGGGCTAAGAGCGCGATCTGTTGATCATCAAGGGCAGCAAGCACATCGGCCACGTGGGCGCGCACTCCACCGGCAGATGATCCCGACAGTTCCACAATTCTCATTGCAGCTTCACTCCTAGGGAGCTACGTTCGGTGACAAACACGCTGATCGCCACGATGATCAGCACGCTTGTGCCGCCGGCAACCGCAGCTAGCAGACCTGACCACATCGAAGTGTCGATGAGTGTGTTGACCACGGCGCGCCCCACCATACCTGCTATCACCGCAGTCGTCGTCGTTACCGCCACGCGGCTGGCCACCCCTCGTAGCGCATCGCGTCCAGCCACCTTGGCAACCGCGCGGATGAGAATGACCGCCGCGATGGAAAGACCCAACGTGTGGGCGATACCAAAGGACGTGAGCGTCGCTGCGCTTTGTGCCCGCTCAGCTGAGGCACTCATCACAACGAATACCGCCGCGCTCAACGCGACAATCGTCCAACCGATCGTGCCGGCAATCACTGCCGGTCCCGCTTGGTCCAGCGCATAGAGGATCCGCGTGAAATGGTAGATCAGCGACATGCCGATCAACGCCGGGGCCAGAGCCACAACCGCCGGGGTCATTTGTCCATCTGCGCGAAAGAGGAGCGGGATCGTCGGGGCGATCGCAATCACGAGTACCACACCGGTTGCGGCAACGGCGGCGACCAGGCGAGTAGAGCGAGCAATGAGGGCTTGCCATCTCGCGGTGTCGCATTGGGCAACTGCCGCTGCAATTGTCGGGTAGGTGGCGGTGACAATCGGGACCACACCAATCGCATAGGGTAACTGGTAGACCGCTTGGGAAAGCTGCCACAGTGATAACGTCCCGGCATCGCCACCGTAGGGAGCTAACCAGAGCAGCGCAACAACGCTGAGCTGTTGGGCAAGCAGCACACTCACTCCTGCGCCGGCAAGTTTGATAACTCGGCGGGCAACCCCGCTGGGGAAGGACCAAAGAAGCCGGATACG
>JAUNVN010000175.1 GCA_030537655.1 Bowdeniella nasicola
CTGATATACGGTGGCAGGTCACGCGGTTGTTGCGCCGCGGCTGGAATATCACGCCGATACGATCCCACGTGGGGAACTTCGGCGCTCAGCACGAAGGCCTCAGCGTTCGGCAGCCACCTGAAATCGCGCACCCCAAGGGGCAGCTGGGTCACACACCGTGCCTCCCCACCTCGGGCATCGACAACGTGCAGTTGCGGTGCATCGGCAAACGTGGCCTGCGGATCAGAGTCATCCAATGCGGTGGCAGGTGCTGGTCGTAAAAATGCCAGCCATCTCCCACAGGAACTGAGCTGGGGATTAGAGTCATCGGGGCCGCGGGTGAGGAGTCTGGATGGTTGGTCCGCCGCAGAAAACTCTCGCAGCACCGACACGTTTTGATCGGTAGCTAGATCGGGATGTGTGACCGCGGCGATCACCTCACCGGTGGCGGTGACATCAAGCTTGGGTACGTGGCGCAGGAAACGAATATCACGAGGTTGCACGACGCTAGGGTAACCCACCTAGCTGATCAAAGGCGCGCGCAGCCAACGGGGCAGCGCGCGCCCCGCTGATCACAAGCGAGAAAGGAGCGCACCATGAATGTGATTTCCGCCGTGGGTTTAGGTAGTGCGGCCGGGTTGGATGCCGATATTGCGTTACTTACGCTCGGGTTGTGACAGCGGTATACCACGGCGATCAGCCTCCCGGAAGGGTGGCGCCAGATCGCTGATCCATGGATGCTCATTGGCATTGGGTGGTGGGGTGTCCAACGCCGAAAGACCACTCGAGCTGGACACAGCCTCGGGTTGAATCGTTAACCGAAGTGGTCCCACCCACCGCGCTGGCGCCAGGGACGTCCACAAACGCGGACCGGGTCGGATGCCAGCGGGTGGACCGTCCCGATTTGGGAAAAACCCGCCGGCAGTTGCTGCGGAGGGAAGGTGGCGAGGAGTGCGTGATCTTCCCCGCCAGTGAACTGCCAGGTTGCGACCGCGGCTTCACGCTCACCCTCCGGGGCGACCAGATCGGCAACGGCGGTGAGGATCGGGTCGAGTGGCAGCGGATCGAGGTCAATACTCACCGCACTGGCCTGTGCCAGCCTGGAGGTATCCAAGATCAGCCCGTCAGAAATATCAATGGCGCTACTCGCACTGCACAGTGCGGCCGCCTCACCAAGAGGCGGGGTGGGACGCAAATAGGTTTGCCAACAGGTGTGTGCCGCACGCGGTGCATTGATCGCCGGTGGACCAGCGAGCGCCAACCCGGCTGCCGAACGGCCGATAGTGCCGGCCACGGCAAGAACATCCCCGGGCTGTGCGCCGGCGCGAGTGATAGGGCGATCTCCGATCAGCGTCCCAAGCGCGGTAATCGCAATTGTTACCACCGGCCCACCGGTGAGGTCACCACCGGCGATCCCCACTGGCGTATTCCAGGCATGTGCCGCATCATCGCAGGCTTGGGCCAGACCGGTTGCAACCTCACGCACCCAACGCACCGGCAGGTCTTTGGGCAGGCTGAGGGAAACCACGAGTGCATCACAGCGCGCCCCCATTGCGGCAATATCCGCGAAATTTTGCATTGCCGCGCGGTAGCCAATATCGCTGCCAGTTGACCATTCCATCCGAAAATGCCGATTCGCGACCAGCATGTCGGTGCTGGTGACAACCTGGCCGTGACACGGCAGAACGGCCGCGTCATCGCCATTGCCGACAATTGCCCGCGGGGATGGCACGATCGCGGTGATTTCCGCGATGAGATCTGCTTCGTCGGTCTCGGCTACTGTTTTGCTCTCCTGGTTCACAACTGCACCGTACAGTGGAATTGTGCGGTTTACATCGACATTGCGATACGTTTTTCGTGTGCTTGCCACCGGTGCGGTACTCGCGAGCTTTTCCGGATGTACCCAACCGGTGCACCTCGAGGCTGCGGAGTTTGCACCAGATCCGGTGTGCGCGCGGGTGTTACAAAAATTTCCACGCACCCTGGCGGGGCTGCCCCGCCTGTCAACCGACGCGCAAGCCACGCTCGCCTATGGCGATCCGCAAGCGCCAATCACGGTGCGCTGTGGGATCGCTCCCCCACCGCCGACAACCGATCGGTGTATTTCGGTCAGTAATGAAAAC
This sequence comes from Bowdeniella nasicola, assembly GCA_030537655.1. GTDB lineage: Bacteria > Actinomycetota > Actinomycetes > Actinomycetales > Actinomycetaceae > Bowdeniella > Bowdeniella nasicola_B. The sequence continues at coordinate 2,103 of JAUNVN010000175.1, forward strand.
TCGGCTGCCCCGATTGATTGGATTAATCCCGAGGCGGGATCCGAGCTGTTACCGCCCACTGCCCCCAGCGATGCGTGGGTATTTCTCAGCTATGGACGCACACCGGCTATCGAGGTGGTCATTCCCCCACAGGCGGGCATTGACCAACCCACCGCAGTCCTGCTCGCGCTCGAGCAGGGGGTGCAGATCATCGAGCCGACAGCCGCGTGCATCGGTGCCTTTGACGTGGGTGACCAGCCAGGCGATCTCCCGGGTGATTAGCGCAATGTCAACGGCCGGCTGCGGGCCTGTTCAATCAGTTCACTCAACAGCTCGGTGTAGCTCATCCCCGCTTGTTGCCACATGTAGGGGTAGAGCGAGTACGGAGTCATTCCCGGCATGGTGTTGACTTCATTAATGATGTATGTGCCATTGTTGTAAAAGAAATCAACGCGCACTAACCCTTCGCAATAAAGCGAATGGAAGGCGGCGATAGCTGCGTGCCGCAACATGTCACGATCAGCGGCGGGCAGGTCGGCTGGGCATTGCATCGAGACGCGCTCATGGCTGAAATATTTTGTTTCCCAGTCGTAAAACTCATCGGCTTCCAACTCCATCACCACTTCACCCGGCGGTGCGACAACCACCTGGCCGTCACGGCGTTGCAAAACCGCTATTTCGATTTCTCGTCCCGGTGCTGCCTGCTCGACAATCACTTTCGGATCGTAGCGGTGGGCAAGTTTAACCGCTTGGGGTAACTCAGCCGGAGATGACACCCGGGAAATCCCCAGCGAAGACCCGGCGCGGGCGGGTTTAACAAACAGCGGGTAGCTAAGTTCATCGATGGCGGCGAGGACATCATCGCGTTCATCTCGCCAGCGGCGCGCCGAAAATGCGACGTATTTTCCTACCGGCAAGCCGCTGGCAGCAAGGAGTACCTTCGTATAGTGCTTATCCATCCCCACCGAGGAGGCCAACACTCCGGCGCCAACATAGCGCAGTGAGAGCATTTCGCACATCCCCTGGATCGTGCCGTCCTCACCGTAGGGTCCGTGAAGCAGGGGGAAGAGCACATCGATGGCACCATAGTCATGCCCATCGGTTCCTAACAGGTGGGTGGCCTGAGCGCAGCGAGCAAGGGTGACCGGCGGGTGGTCATCACCGATCACGGCGGTTCCCCCATCCAGGGGGTCGGGATCGTTGGGAAGTAATCCCCACCGTCCTGTTGGGGAGATGCCAACGACACACACATCGTAGCGGTCGTGGTCAATGGCCCGAAGGACGGAGGCAGCGGTGA
>JAUNVN010000176.1 GCA_030537655.1 Bowdeniella nasicola
TTAGCAACACCACGGTGATGTGTTCAAAGGGCAGAGTCGGCAATGTTTCAGCTAGGGCCTGCTGCAACGCTAGGCGTGAGCGTTCTGATCGTGGATCAAGGCGTTGCGCGGATGACTCTGTGTTCATAGTTCTATTGTGCAGGGTTTTTAGGCGATTTGCACAAGGCACCAACAAATGAAATCACCAGGTTTTACCTTCATGATTAGGCTAATTGCACCGGTAAGCATCTCAGTGATCGCACTGTTGGCTCGTTACAATGACACTAGGGCGTAGAACGAAGGAGGTGTCGGTGTCTCCCACAAGTTGGCGTGCGAATGATAATCGCGGATCCGTTTCGGGTAATGCATTACGTAAACTCCTTGAAAAGCCGATTGATGTGGGCTATTCACGAGAATTCCTTTACCGCCCCTATTTGCCCTGGCATAAACTTGCCGTACTGCTTGCCTGCGTCGTAATTGGCGCAACCAGCATCTGGTCGGTTAACGTCTTGACCGGTCCAAATCCTGGCAATGACGCGGCGCGCGCAACCTTGGAGGCGCGAATCCAAACGAATCTTACGCAGCTGGACGCCATTGTTGAACACAATGCCCAATTGCGAGCCGAATTAGAAGAGTACTCCCAAGACACGCTCACCGATGGGGTCGATACCCCCGAAGAGGCACAGGTCCTTGGTGCGGTGACCGCTCAGTTTCGGGTGCACGGTCCCGGGCTGATTCTCACCTTGGATGATCAACATGTCACCTCACCGGAGGGCCAACTGCGTGACTACGATTTTCACGTGGTGATTAACTCCCTGTGGGCTGCCGGCGCTGAAGCAATCGCAATCAATGACGAACGGATTGGACCGACCACCGCTATCCGCATCGCAGGTCAGGCAGTACAGGTTAATCTCAAGCCGCTTGTTCCACCGTATACGATTGAGGTCATCGGGGATTCCACAGCAATTCAAACCGAGTTTGCTCGATTGCGTGGCTCTGCACATATTGCCGGGTTACGTGATATGTATGCGGTATCCGTGGAATTTCAGACTGTCAGCGAATTAACGCTGCCGCCGGCGCAACAACCAGTGTTGCATTACGTCACGGTAGAGGGGGAGGATCAGCAACAACCGCTGCGCTAAAGCAATGTTGCTCATAGGTTATGTACGCAATCATCGGTTTACTTGTCGGCGTGGGAATTGGCCTGTGGTACCAACCCACCGTCCCACTGGGCTTACAGCCCTACCTCCCCATTGCCGTTGTCGCTGCTCTCGATGCACTCTTCGGTGCGATGCGTGCACGTCTCGATGGGGTCTATGATGACCGGGTTTTTGTTGCATCGCTGACATTCAACGTCATTATTGCAGCACTCATCGTTTGGCTCGGCGATAAGCTCGGGGTTGGTGCACAATTGCAAACCGGCATTATTGTCGTTCTTGGTATCCGTATTTTCGCAAACGCGGCCTCAATCCGCCGCCATATCTTTAAGGCATAAGCGATGGCAGATCCGGAACGAAAAATCCCTCGCCACCGGCGCGCACGCTCCACACAAATCAGAAAGCGCGGTACGCGTGCTCGACCCGTCCCGGCAAGTGCGCGCGCCAGGGCCCGGGCGCTGCGTGCGCGGCGTACCCGGAGGGAACTACGTGAGCAGCAGGTCACCCACACCCCGGTTGCGCCGCACGCTGCGGTCCAAGAGCCCCCTGCAGCACACGCGAGTACTCCCGCACCAACGCTACCGCCCCCACCTGCCGATGCACCGCTACCTCCCAGCTATCCGCCACCGCCAAAGCAGCCCACGGGATCTGCCGCGTGGCGTCACGTACTGGCTGGGCGTTCAGCGGTCGTCGTTATTTTGTGTGCGCTGCTTGGCTTTGCACTAATCTTGCAGGTCAGTCAGCAGCCTGAAGAATCCCTGTCGCGAATGCGCCAAGATGACCTGGTGCGGCTGCTGGACGAACTGGGGCGCCGCAATGAAGAACTCACCGCAGAAAGTAACGTCCTCCAGCAGCGACTTGAAGATTTAGAAGCCGGTGCGCAAGATGCCCAGCTTGCACGGGAAGCTGCCGCCGAACAGGCACGGGCACGAGCAATTTTGGCTGGAACTGCTCCGGTAGTTGGCCCCGGTATCACCCTGACGATTGTGGAAACACCGGGCGGGGCAATGACCGCCCAGATGATGGTTACGGTCCTGGAAGAATTACGAAACGCAGGCGCTGAAGCAATCGAATTGAATAACCACCGCATCTCTACCTCCACCTGGTTTCGCCGTGATGGACTCACCCTGGTGGTTGATGGACAGGAATTAGTACCGCCATATGTCTTTAACGCGATTGGAGACCCTCAAAAACTCGCAACCGCGCTAGATATTCCCGGCGGAGCGTTGGCAACGATCCGCAACGCGAATGCGAAACCGACCGTCACGAACCGCGATCGGATTACCATTACGTCGGTACGGACCCCGCCAACGTTAAAATATGCGAAACCTGAGGCAGATAATTAACCTAATAGCCTGGCCAGTGAAACTATATTGGCATTCTGCTCGCCCTTCCGTACAGTAGAAGCATGGGGGCATGAAGGGTATCGGAGGAAATGATGACGCAAACACCACAACCACGTGATGATATTGCCGCAACAACGCAATTTGGTGCCGTCGGAGCTAGTGACGACACCGGCACCGATCTGTCGGGGCTGACCAGCGACGATCGTGACGTGATTGCGGCGCTACCTGCTTCCTCCGCACTGCTGATTGTTAAGCGCGGTCCGAACCGCGGTGCACGCTTCCTGTTGGATACGCCCGCGACCACTGCTGGCCGCCATCCGAAATCTGATATTTTCCTCGACGATGTCACTGTCTCACGTCGGCATTGCCTCTTCGAACAGCACGACGGTGGCTTCTCTATCCGCGACGTTGGGTCGCTCAATGGCACCTATATCAACCGGGAACGGATTGAAGCGACCGAATTGCGTGATGGTGATGAAGTCCAGATCGGTAAATATCGGATGACCTTCCATGCCTCCCCAAATAGAGACGTGCGCGGGGATTCCAGCCAGTGAGTTTTCCATCGCGTTCAGCCGGCAAGCAAACGCCGGCAGCTGAGTACTGGCCTTTTGATGCCTCACACCAACCGGTGATGAGTATTGGAGAAGCGGTTGCGGCATTAAAACCAGAATTTCCTGCGGTAAAACCCTCTAAATTACGGTTTATTGAAGAGGCCGGGCTGATTCGTCCTCACCGGACTGGAGCGGGGTATCGAAAGTATTCACAGGCCGATCTGCAACGTTTACGCTATGTGCTTGTCCAGCAACGGGACTATTTTCGACCACTTGCCGTCATTGGAGAACAACTCACCGAACTAGATCTCGGTCACGAAGTTGAAGAAGTCCC
>JAUNVN010000177.1 GCA_030537655.1 Bowdeniella nasicola
CATCAGTTTCATGTTGGTGATTTCACTGGCATTGCTCGCGGCCTTCATCGCACTTGAACGCCGCCGCTCACATACCAACCGGTCGGTCCTCGTTGAGCTCTCCCTCTTTCGTATCCCAACCTTCCGCCTGGGCGCATTCACCGCATTTTTAGTGTCACTTGGCGAATTCGGACTGATTTTCGTGCTACCGCTCTTACTGCAAGGAGCCCTGGGGTACAGCGCCCTGGCCACCGGCTGGTTGATGATGGCACTCGCCTTGGGAACCTTCGCTGCCAGTGCACTTGTCCCCCATCTGGTGCGTGCCTGGGGCAAGGTTGCGGTGGTGCGGGTGGGCCTTGCCAGTGAAGCGGGCGCCCTGATCCTCCTCGCCGCCCTGGTCACGTCACCCACATGGGCACTCAGTCTCATCTTGTTCATCTACGGTGCCGGCTTGGGGCTCGCGAGCGCACAGCTAACCGATACCACCATGGCCGATGTGCCGGTGGAGTACTCGGGGGTGGCCTCCGGCCTGCAAACCACCATCCGTCAACTCGGCTCAGCCATGGGCATTGCCGTGCTCGGCGGCTTGATGATCGCTCGGCTCACCACCCTGACGGAAACTGCCTTCGCGCACGCATCGACGGCAAATGCACGCGAGCTCGCACAGTTGGTCCACGACTCAGTGGGCGCGGCAATCCCGACGATTGGTGAGCACTATCCCCAGGCGGCCAAACTAGCCAGCCAGGCACTCATCCATGCGGCACAGCTCACCATTTCCGTCGCTGCCGCCATCCTGATTTTGTCTGTGGTCGCCGCGTTCTTCCTACCGGATAACCGCACGCGCGAACGCAACTAACCCGCAGTGGCCGGCCGGTAGCTCGACACACTGGGATCACCGGCCACATACCACCGCCAGGGATAGCGTGTCGCATCCCCACCCACGCCGCGGATACCAATCCGGCCACTTTGGCCGACCAGGTCGGCGTCTATCGCGGTGCGCGGGACCCACAATTGCAGCCCGCTATCCTCCTCCCCTTGCGCGTCAGCTATGCGCCGGCCATCATCGGCGCGAGTTAAATCTAACGCGACCGCGACATTGCCAGGTCCGCGCGCTAACTGCCAGGGGGCAATGGCACCGGGATCCTTCACCCCGCGTTGCGAGCGTACTGCGATACGGCGTGCACGGGCGACCTGTTGCCCCGCGATCACTTCGCCAGCGCGGATGAGGATTCCTCCGACCGCCCCAACTTCATGACACACCAGGTTCACCCCATGGTGCATTCCGTAGGTGAAATAGACATACAACTGTCCGGGGTGTGCGGCCATCGTTTCGCAACGCGGGGTGATACCCCCGTAGGCGTGGGATCCTGGATCAGCAATACCGTCGTAGGCTTCGACTTCACTAATGCGCAAAGTAACCTCCCCGCAAACAAGGTGGGCCCCTAACAGCTGCGGGGCAAGTCGCAGCGGACTTTGCCACCACTCCTTGCGGTGCAGTGGACGAAAGTCATCATGTTCATCGGTGTTATCAATTAGAGACGTCATGATCACGCCTTTTTTTCGCGGGAAAACTGCACATGTGGGTCATGTAATGGAACGCGCGTTCCAACATCTAGGCGAAAACATGGATAGGATGCACCCACGGGCAGACCCTCAGCCCGTGATCTGTTCCCTACTATAGGTGGATCCATGTCTGAAACAACTGCGCAAGCCATTGCGTTAATCATCTACTTCGTTGGGATGATTGTCATTGGGCTTTGGGGTTACCAACGCACCGATGATCTCGACGACTACATGCTCGCCGGACGCAATCTGCCACCGGCGGTTGCCGCGCTTTCTGCAGGTGCCTCGGATATGTCCGGGTGGCTGCTGATGGGGCTTCCCGGCGCGATCTACGCCAAAGGTCTGGTCGAATTTTGGATTGCAATCGGCTTAACTATCGGCGCCTATCTCAACTGGGTGTTTGTCGCTCCGCGACTGCGCACCTATACGGAAGTGGCGAATAATTCGATTACGGTGCCATCCTTCCTCGATAACCGGCTGCGTGACCATACGCGTCTGCTGCGGATCGTTTCGGGGATTATCATCTTCGTCTTCTTCACGTTCTATGTCTCCTCGGGAATGGTTGCCGGCGGGAAATTCTTCGATTCCTCCTTCGGGATGGACTACCAACTCGGCATGGTGCTGGTGGCGGGCATTGTCGTGCTCTACACCCTGGTGGGTGGCTTCCTCGCCGTTTCGTGGACCGATGCGGTGCAGGGCACGATGATGTTTCTTGCCCTGGTGGCTATCCCGATTGTGGCCGTCCTTGAGTTTGCCGGTGGATCGTCCAACCTGTTTTCCGCGGCAAAAGACGTCAATCCGGCCGTCTACTCCATGCTTGCCGGCACCTCGGTGATCGCGGTGGTTTCCAACCTTGCCTGGGGACTGGGCTATTTCGGCCAGCCGCACATTATCGTCCGCTTTATGGCATTGCGCGGTCCGAAAGACGCCCGCTTTGGTCGCCGTATCGGAATTGGCTGGATGTTGATCTCCGTGGTCGGCGCCGCCCTGGTCGCCGTGGTGGGACTGGGATTCTTTGCGGGTGAAGGAGAGATACTCGAAGATCCCGAAACCGTCTTTATTCTGCTCGGGAAAGTGCTCTTCCACCCCATGATTTCCGGGTTCATCCTCGCCGCGGTACTCGCGGCAATCATGTCGACGATCTCCTCACAGCTGCTGGTGACCTCCTCGGCCCTAGTGGAAGATATTTACCGTGTCTTTTCTCGCTCGAAAAAGGAGCTGACCGAAAAGCGGATGGTGCTCTATGGCCGTGGTGCTGTCCTTGCCGTTGCGGTGCTCGCCGCGATTCTGGCATGGAATCCCGAGTCGTCGATTCTCAACCTCGTTGGTTTCGCCTGGGCAGGATTTGGGGGCTCCTTCGGCCCGATTATCCTCCTGGCACTGTATTGGCGCGGACTTACCAACTATGGGGCACTCGCCGGCATGATCGTTGGCGCCCTCACGGTAGTGGTCTGGGGCAAATGGCTCTCCGGTGGGATTTTCGATCTGTATGAAATCCTGCCCGCTTTCATCCTCGCGACCGTTGCTGCCGTGATAGTTTCCAAACTTACCTACCGCGAAGACCGCGATATTCTCGCCGAGTTCGAGCAAGCCTCGCGGATGGCAACTCGCCACTAGAGTCCGCTTCCTAACTGGCCTGGCTGCGTATCGATGCAGCCAGGCCAGTAGTGTTTTCACGCTCACCGCCAGGACCACCTCGGCCCCAATCGATCGCGAACACCCGCGATGGCTGTCACGGGTGATGGTTGGAGGTCAGTTATGCCAGTTCGTAAGCAAAAGAGGAATACTGTAGTATCTGTATTACTAATAGCGATACA
>JAUNVN010000178.1 GCA_030537655.1 Bowdeniella nasicola
GGACTTCAGGAACAAACCCCGGCTTTCCAACTTTGAGTAACCGCGCGCGAATTATTCCCTGGGCGGTTGTTGCATCACCGGGTGCTTGCGCTTGGCCATAGAGCAGGTGAGGATTATCAATTTCGTTGTAAATAGCACGCGCAATATGGCGCTCTTGGAGAGAAACCCACGCGATTGGCACCCCGGCACGAGTCGCAATATCAGCTCGGATCGCATCGGCATCCAATTCCGCGTGCACATCGTTATCCCGGAAATACGTGCGCAATTTCGCGAGCATTTTCGCCGCACGTTCATCATTGGCAGTGCGAATTGAAGCTGCCGTTGCTTTTGCTCGCTCAGATTTGGGTTGAAAAGGGTTAATCCCTTTACCACACAGGTAGACTCGGCCCGCATTGGCCGGGTCATTTACCAGGATTCCTTCTGCCGCAAGGTCGGGATCCTGGGTGATGAATTCGAGACCAAAGAGCGCAGTAATCCCGGCGCTGGCGGCCGTTTCCTGCACGGTCGCATAGACCGATTGATCATAAAAGTTGGAAACACCCACCGCCTGCATCCCCTCGGCGCTCGCGGCACGAAATGTGTCGGCCACGGTCGCAAAAGCCGAAAAATTCGGAGGTACATGCACATGAGTGTTGGCGGGCAATCCAGCTGTGGCGTTCATAGTCTTCCTTCGGTTGAGTGCGGGACAGGACCCGGGCCGTTAGAGATTCAGTCGTTTCGCTGCGGCGCGCCACCGTGCGGCTCATAGCGCCGCACGCCACCGGAGTTGGCAACTACCGCGCGCATATCGGTGAGGTCACCGCGAATATCTCCCATCGCATGGGCTTGTAGCAGGACATTGCCAAGTGCTGCCGCTTCCACCGGTCCGGCAACGACCGGCAGTTGACAGGCATCTGCGGTGAGTTGGCACAGCAGTTCGTTCTGGCTTCCGCCACCAACGATGTGCACCACCCGTACTTCCGGTCCCCCAAGCGCCTCGATGGAGCGGATGGTTTGAGCGTGTGAGAGAGCGAGGGAGTCCAAGACGCAGCGCACGACCTGTCCGGGGGTTTCGGGAATTGGCTGGTCAGTTTGCCGGCACTGGTCAATAATACGTTCACGCATCCCGCCGCGGGCGAGAAATACCTCGGCTCCCGCATCAACGACGCTGCGCAGTGAGGGGGATTGTTCGGCGGCGTGTAACAGTGTCATCAAGTCGGCTTCTTCACCGGCTTCACGCCACTCCCGCTGACATTCTTGTAAGAGCCACAATCCTGTGAGGTTCCGATTAAAGCGGACTTTTCCATACACGCCCAGTTCGTTGGTATACCCGGCTTGATGCGCTGCCGCCGAGGTGATGGGCGCATCAAGTTCAGCGCCCACGATCGACCAGGTGCCACAGGAGATGTAGGCGAAATGCTCGTCAACCGCGGGTGTGGCCGCGACCGCCGATGCGGTGTCATGTCCACCAACAGCAACCAGTTCAATCGGGTCGCCCTCAATCAGGCCGGTGCGAATCGGACCGCGACGCGTACCGGGTTCTTGCAGCGGCCCAAACAGCTCCAGGGGAATGCCCGCCTTGGCTGCAACCATCTCACTCCACTGGCGAGTGGAGGCATCAAGAAGTTGGGATGACGATGCGATGGTGACTTCGGTGCCGATCTGACCGCTGAGCAGATACCCGATGAGGTCGGGGGTAAACAGCACCCGTTTGACCAGTGGCCACTGCACTGCGGTGCGGTCATCCATCAGTTGGTAGACCGAGTTGTAGGGGGCAACTTGGATGCCGGTGGCGGTATACACCTGCTGGTCATCGAGTTTGGCTCGCAGGGCATCGACCTGCGGTGCGGTCCGCTCATCGCGATAGTGACGCGGGGAGGATAACAGTTGACCTTCGGCATCCAGACGGCCGTAATCCACCCCCCACGAATCAACTCCGACCGAGGATACCGGGTAGATTTGCACCGCACGACGCAGTCCTTCGAGCACTCCGGCATACAGTCCGAGGGTGTCGGTATACAGTCGGTCTCCCACCGGAATTGCGCCGTTGGGAAACCGATGGGTTTCATGCAGGGTGATGCGCCCGTCGGCCACCTCCCCCACAATGACTCGTCCGTTGGATGCACCGAGGTCTACTGCGGCATGATGCGTCGCCATCGTCCAATCTCCCTTGATTTGTTGATGTCGGCAGTGATGGGCGGAGCCAACAACTGGAATCGATTTCATCATAGCGTGTCGAATCTCATGTTGAATAGGGGTTCAGCGACGGATTGTGTGCAATTGCGACAAATACGACAATCGCAGCAACGCCGACAGCAAAGTGTTTTGACTTTATCGATCAAAAGTTAGCATCGGACCACCGCGAGTAACGATCTCAAAGTCGTCAAGGCGCTTGACGTGCTTTCGTTCAGCGCTTACGATTGAAGAAACCGATTTCGTGATATCGATCTCACCTTACGGTTGGAGGCAATGGTGCTGCTCAACATCGATCCCGTATTGACGGGTCCCTTTCTCGCGGCCTTAGACGCAATGGGCCATTCAGATGCGGTTGTCATCGCAGATGCACATTTTCCCGCGGCACGTCTGGCACGTGACCGCCCGGTTATCGACCTACCGCTGGCGTCGACTCCGCGCGTGCTACGTGCGGTGTGCTCGGTGATTCCCCCCGATGACGCGCCCGGGGTGGATCTGATGAAAGCGCCCGGTGATGACCTGTTGGAGGTCCAGGCTGAACTGGTCGCGGCTGCGGGATTAGGGCGCGAGGATGTGCGCGAAATTGACCGCTTTGAGTTTTATGATCTGGCCGCCAAGGCCTTCGTAATTGTTCGCACCGGTGAAAGCCGGATCTACGGCAATGCGCTCTTACGTAAGGGCGTGGTTCCCGATGGAGGATTCAATGACTGAACAGCGCCCACCGGGCAACCCAGCTCCCCTGTTGGAGCTGCGTAATATTTCGAAAACCTTCCCTGGGGTTAAAGCCCTCGACCAGGTTAATCTCACCTTGCAAGCCGGCGAAGTTCTCGGCCTGTGCGGTGAAAATGGCGCGGGAAAATCCACTCTGATGAAGGTTCTGACCGGGATCTATACCGCCGATCCAGGCGGAGAGATCTATCTGAACGGCAAGCGCGTAAAGGTGCGCGATGTCAACCACGCACGTGATCTTGGTCTGTCGATCATTCACCAGGAACTCAATATGGTTCCCGACCTGACAGTGGCGCAAAATCTCTATATGGGTCGGCCCGGTTATTCGCGGGCAGGTTTTATCGACGATGCGAAGATGCTCAACGACGCTCGGGCACTATTCGACCGCCTCGGTATGGTGATCGATCCGCGTGCCTATTGCCGTGAC
>JAUNVN010000179.1 GCA_030537655.1 Bowdeniella nasicola
GTAACTGAGCAGTAATGCGATGGCAATAATCGGGAACATCTCCCCCACCGTGCCGTGAGTCATGACGATTCGCCCCACCGCGGTGTTATCGATCCCGCGTTCTTTCAATATCGGCAATAGCGTGCCCAGCGCAGTTGAGGTCATTGCGATGGCCACTGCGATCGCTTCTTTCGAATGGATTTCGACATTGCCACGCCACTGCAGGAGCGCGAAGGCAAGGACGAAGGAGGTCAGCCACGCGAGCGAAGCACGCATCCCATGCCCCGATTTCAAATCATCGAGATCAACCTCATAACCGGCGAGCAAAAACAGGAAGGCCAACCCGAGTTCGCTCAGCATTAAAATCTCGCTGTCAGCATGCGCGAGATGTAACACGTCGGGGCCGATCACGATGCCAAGCCCAATGAGCACGACAGCTTCAGGGACAATATTGCGTGGGATAAGGTGAGCGATCAACGGTGCAATCAACGCACACAGTGCGATGGCAAGTAAAGAGTTGAAAACAGTCATGGCCTCGTCCTCATTACCGGGATAATCACTAGCCTAATAGCCAAAGCGGCAAAAATTGGTCTCGCCAATTGTTATCACCGCACTACCTTGACATCGCCTGAGGTTAAGCTAAGACATGATGATGCCTGACATTAGCGCCCTAATCGATGTGCTGGGTCACAATATCACCTCGGCACTGCCCTATCACGACACGCACTTTTTTCGTGATGATCAGCCCCATCATCCACAGCGCGCCCATCCGCTATTTGGGTTTTCCTACGATTGGCATTCTGCGGTCAACACCTCCTGGGCGCTGGCTGCACTCGCGCGTTCCTATCCCAGTGAGGTGCCGCGCGCACTGTGGCGCGACTTCTTGGCACGCTTTACTCCCGAAAATATTGCGGCAGAAGTGACATATCTGCAGGCCAACCCCCGCTATGAACGCCCCTATGGGTGGGCGTGGTTATTGTTGCTTTACAGTGCACTGCCCCCCAAAGAGCGCAGCGTGCTCGCACCGTTGGCACGCCTGTGCCTGCGTCGGTTAAGTCACTATTTTGATTCGCTTTCCACCCCGGTGCGTTACGGGGTGCATTCCAACACCGCATTTGCGGCGACACTGGTGCACGATAGCGCAGCACTGGTGCATGGCGGTGATGAGCTAGCTGCCGACTTTGCAAGCGCATTGGCCGCGGCTAAACGCGGAGCACGCCGCTGGTTTTACGCCGATAAGAACTATCCGCACCACATTGAACGCAACGCCTATGACTTCCTCTCCCCCGTGCTTTGTGAAGCGGAACTACTCGCAATGATCATGACGCCAGCTGACTTCGCCACCTGGTTTGATCGACTCCTGCCAGATCTTGCTGCCAGTGCCGCACTGCTTGCGCCAGCTACCACGCGCAGCCGTGACGCACAGGCGGTCCATTGGCATGGTTTGAACCTTTCGCGCGCGGGCCAACTTGCGCGTATTGCCCACCGTATCCCGGCGCTGGCGGGGACATTTGCGCCGCGCATTTCACAACTGTTTGCTGCCAGCGCCACGCAGATCTGCGGGGATAACTACGCCGCGACGCACTGGTTACCAGCATTTTACCTACGGGCAATTATCTATGCGGAAAGCTAACCACCATCAGATCCACTGCTATCGGGCTAATGGGCTGGAAATGAGAGGGCAACCTTAACGCTAGGATAAGCACATGGGAAACCTTGCAGCGATCACGCCGGTTGCTGACCCGGTGGTCAGCGTTGAGCACGTCAGTAAAGTTTTTGGAAAACGCGGTAATCGAGTCACCGCACTCGATGATGTGTCCATAGCCATGGCGCGCCACCAGTTCACCGCCATTATGGGGCCCTCAGGCTCCGGAAAATCGACACTTATGCACTGTGCTGCGGGTTTGGATTCAGTCACATCCGGTGCAATCACGATTGACGGGACGTGCATTACCGAACTTTCCCAGCGGCAATTAACGAAAATGCGCCGCGACAATATCGGCTTTGTCTTTCAAACCTTCAATCTCATCCCGACGCTCACGGCAAAAGAAAATATCGAACTGCCCGCCACCATTGCGCACCGCAAACTTGATCGCGACCATGTCAACACGGTGGTGGAGGCGCTTGATCTCGCGGATCGTCTCACCCACAAACCGGCTGAACTTTCCGGCGGACAACAACAGCGCGTCGCTGCTGCCCGCGCCCTCGTCCAGCGACCCGCAGTGCTGTTTGCCGATGAACCAACCGGCAATCTCGATTCCCATGCCTCAACGCAGGTGTTGCAATATTTACGCGCTGCCGTTGACGATTTCGGGCAGAGCGTTGTGATGGTCACCCACGAGCCCGACGCCGCCGCATGGGCTGACCGAGTGGTGTTCTTAAAAGATGGACGAGCCGTTGCCCAGCTCGATAACCCCAATCGCGCTACGGTATTGGCGGCGCTGGCCGAACTGGCGGATCTCGACGCCAAAGATCAGGTGGGCTAGCGATGTGGAAAATTGCACTGCGCGGTTTTCGCGTCTCATTCGTGCGTTTTTTGCTCACGCTATTTTCGGTGATCCTCGGCAGCGCCTTCCTTACCGGCACGCTCGCACTGCGTGACGCGCTGCAATCCCAGTTTGAATCCATCGCCCAAACTGTCCAGATCGATGACCTGTATGTGCAAGGTGCAAAAACGTCAGCCGGTGCCAATGCAGCCGCAGCTGCTCAAGATCGCATGGCAATTCCCGACACGCTCGCCGATGAGATTCGCGACATCGACGGACTGAATATTGTCGCACCGCAATATATGTTCGCCGCCGGAATTCAAGATCCCGACGGCAATTCCCTCACCGGTAGCAGTTTTGCCCCCACAATGATCTTTGCCTCCCAAATGTCCAGCCCGGACTATCGCTCCTTACATGTGGAAGGCAAACTGCCCGAAGGTAACGATGAGATCATTGCCGAAATCGGCATCGCTAACAGTCTCAATTTGCACACCGGTGATCGCTTCGAAGTGGTCTATGGTGACATCGTTCGGCAAGTGACGATGGTCGGCACTATCAATTTCGGCTCCACCATGGCGGGGGCAAACGTGCTGCTGATGGACGCCCCAGCGGTGCGCGACATATTGAAAGAACAGCGCCGCATCCAAGCTACCGCACAGATGGAAGCTGAATTTGCCGCCGAGCCGGCCCCCGAAGGCGTCCCCCCAGAAATGGTTGCCGCCCAGCAGCAAACCGCGATTGACGAGGCGATGGCAGAGCTGGACGCGGAGCCACTGCAGGTGGACTCAATTGCCATCGAAGTTGCCGAAGGCATCGATATTGGCGCAGTGAAAACCAAAATTGAAGACG
>JAUNVN010000180.1 GCA_030537655.1 Bowdeniella nasicola
TGCGGTGGTGAAAGATAATCCCGCCATGTTTGATCCCGATAATCCCTGTGGCTCGACCATCGGGGTGCAGGCTGGCACCTATCAGCACGACTATGCGAAAGAGCTGTCGGATCAGTGTGAAGCCGATGGGAAGAAGCCCATTGAAGTCATGCCGCACAAACTGAATTCAGATGCGGTGACAAAACTGATCGGGACACAATACGACGCTGTCCGTTCTGACTCGACCGTCACCGGCTATGCGATCTCACAGACCGATGGCCAGCTCGAACAGGTCGGTGAAGTCATTGAATCTGCACCGCAGGGGATCGCGATTGCCAAGGCTGATCAGGAGCTCACCGAGGCGGTACAACAAGCGATGCAGTACCTGATGGACGAGGGAATTTTGCATGACATTCTCGCACAGTATGGAGCGGAGGACGCGGCACTTTCCGAGGCGAAGCTGAATTAATATGCAACGCAAGGGTGTCGAGCTCATCCATTTAAAGCCGGTCCCACGGCCGGGCCGGTGGCTGTCGGCGGCCATCGTTGCGATCCTCGCAGCGATGGCCATCCGCTCGCTGATTTATAACCCCAACTTCCACTGGCCGGTGGTATGGGAATGGTTATTTTCCAAAACGATCATGGTTGGGGTTGCCTACACCATCATCCTGACTGTCGGGGCGATGGTGATTGGCACGATCCTGGCGATTACGATGGCGATGATGCGCCAGTCGCCAAACCCAATTTTGCGTGGGGTTTCCTGGTTTTACATCTGGTTTTTCCGGGGCACCCCGATCTATACCCAGCTAATCTTCTGGTCACTGCTACCGACCTTGTACCCAACGCTGTCGATCGGGATTCCCTTTGGGCCCGAATTCGCCACGTTTACTACCGCCACCTACTTCACCCCATTTTGGATGGTGATTGTGGGGCTGTCATTAAACGAGGGCGCCTACCAGTCGGAAATTATCCGTTCGGGTCTCAATGCCGTTGATAAGGGACAGTGGGAGGCCGCCACTGCACTGGGGATGAAACGCGGCAAGATTATGCAGCGCATCGTCCTTCCCCAAGCGATGCGAGTCATTATTCCCCCGCTGGGAAATGAAACCATCTCCATGTTGAAAACCACCTCCCTGGTGGCAGCAATTCCCTTCATTTTGGAGCTGACTTTCGCAGCTCAAGATAAGGGACAACAGCTGTTCTTACCGGTGCCACTGCTGCTGTGTGCGGCGATCTGGTACCTGGTGATCACCTCGGTGTTGATGGTCGGCCAAATGTATCTCGAACGCTACTTCGGTCGCGGCTTTACTGGCGCTCCCCCATCGAAGGATTCCAGTAAGGCCACCAAACAGGCTGCCATTGACATGGTCGATAATGCACGGATGAACCTGGAGGGACGCTAAATGACTGGGGCACCAAATCCCGAGTTAATGGTGGACATTGTCGGGGTGCACAAATTCTTCGGAGACACTCACGTCCTCCGCGGAGTCGATATGCGAGTACAACCCGGTGAGGTGTGTGTCCTGCTGGGGCCTTCCGGATCGGGAAAGTCGACTCTGCTGCGCTGCATTAATGGACTTGAGACCATCTCCGCTGGACGCATCTACATGGAAGGTGAACTGCTGGGGATGCGCGAAGAAAAACGTGGCGAGAAAATTATTGTCCACGAACTGCGCGATAAGGTCGTTGCCGCACAGCGCGCCCGCATCGGCATGGTCTTCCAACGCTTTAATCTCTTTCCGCATTTAACCGCGGTCGAAAATGTGATGGAAGCTCCCGTGCAGGTGAAGCACATTCCCAAAGCCCAGGCGAAGCAAGCAGCGCTAGAACTCCTGGACAAAGTTGGGCTCGCCGAGCGATCAAACTACTATCCCGCCCAGCTTTCTGGCGGCCAGCAACAGCGGGTGGCAATCGCTCGCGCCATGGCGATGGAACCGGAGCTGATGCTCTTTGACGAGCCCACCTCGGCATTGGATCCCGAGCTGGTTGGGGAAGTGCTCGCGGTGATGCGCGACCTGGCCACCAGCGGAATGACCATGATCGTGGTCACCCACGAGACAAGTTTTGCTCGCGAGGTTGGTGACCACCTCGTCTTTATGGACGGCGGTCAGATCCTCGAGCAAGGTGATCCGGTCTCCGTGATGGAAAACCCGCAGCATCCACGCGCCCAGGATTTCTTTTCCAAAGTGCTCTAAGGAAACTGCCCACCGCAATTGCGGTGGGCAGTTATTAGATCCCAATATCGAGGAAAATCCGGAAGAACAACTCGACGTCACTCGCATCGCGATCTTCGGCGATAATTTCCTGCAGCCGCTCCGGGCGATCAGTAATAATCGCATCAATATCGCGCGTGACCATCTGTCGCATAGATCGATCGGTATTTACTGTCCAGACCATCGCACCTTTGTGCTGCCAGGACAGCGAGAGTAACCGCCAGTTACTCGCCTCGCCTTCTTCCAGCAGCATATAGTCGCCATCGAGTTGGGTGATATCGCCAAGCGAAATGAAATAGCAGTACCCGGTGGTGATCTGCGGGTTGGTCGCCTCAATATATTTGATGAGGTCATAGTCCAGTCCCATCACCATTACCTGGTCGACCATCTCAAGTTCGGTGACCAGTTCGACGACGTCATCGGCCATTTGTTTATTGGCCGTGGGGCCTTTGAGCTCAATAATCACCTGCATTTGATCTTTGGCGACCTGGAGGAACTCTTCAAGTTGCGGCACGCGTTCCGTTTCGATTTTGTCGTTGCCAATATTGAGTTCGTTAATCTCTTCCAGCGTCAGTTCTGAAACTTTCCGTTTCTCGCCGGCCACCCGCAAAAATGTATCGTCGTGATTGAGGACGTATGCACCATCTTTGGTGCGCTGCACATCGATTTCGACCCAGTCGGCGCCAATATCAATCGCCCATAACAATCCCGAAATCGAGTTTTCCGGCATGGTTTCGCCGCCGGCGCGGTGCGCAACGACTTCCAGATCACGATCGGGGCGGTAGATACGTTCAAAGTTTGCACCAATCACTCCCGACCACGCCGCAATTCCAGCAAGGACTACCGCTAACATCCACCAGGGATGGCGAAATGCCCGGTCGACCCAATTAGTTCGCGTCTTCGCGGGGATATGCGGGTAGGCCCCCGAGTATTTCGAAAGTTCTTCATCGCGGTGCAGCGCATGGTAGAACGCGTGGGTCACCAGATTGACGTAGTAGGGAACCTGAATAAACAAAATCAGGCCCGTGACGATATGTTGCACGGCGAGCAATGCGGCAAACAGGATACGCGCACCAAGGGTGGAGGCGCCGACATGTTGGAGTAGC
>JAUNVN010000181.1 GCA_030537655.1 Bowdeniella nasicola
CCGTCAACCGCACCGGTGAGATGCTCACCACTGACCGCGAAGGTATTTGCGACCACCTGATCAACCGGGAGCTTGGCCACCACCGGGGTGATGATCTGATGGAAACCACCCGAGGCGATCACCACGTCACATCCGTGCGCTTGGAGGGCACCCATCACTTCAATAGCACCCCTGCGCACGGTGAGTTGCCGGCCGATTTCGCGACACGCTGCCACCGGCGTCCCAGCCAGTAGGGCGACCCGCTCACGCAGTGCTGCCGCGAAATCTAACTCGCCAGCCATCGCTCGCTCAGTGATAGCGGCACATGCCGGTCCGTGCCCACAATGGGTGGCGAGCTGGTCGAGGCTTTCTTCAGCGATAACGGTCGCATCCATGTCGAAGACAGCCCGCGTGGGCACAAATTCGGTGTACTTTCCGCTCAGGTAACTACATGCCACCGATAGTGCCGTCAGACCCGACCGCAATTCGGTAAGTAGCCGCTCACTGTCGCCATGCGGTGCAATCAAGGTGGGGGTGTAGCCGCGATAGTGCAATACGTTCAGGTCTGCGTATTGGGTGCGCTCTTCAGTACGGCGCACCCAACCGAGGTGAGTGAGCGTGGAGGCAATATCGGGCAGTAAATGTTCGGGCAGCTCGCCGGTGCTCACCAGGGTGAAGCGTTGGGGCGTTAACCCGCGCAGCCCACTCACCGCGTCACCCGCATCCCCTTCGGGACAACCGTGATGCCATTATCGGTGACGTGGAAACCACGTGCCCGGTCATATTCGACATCCAGCCCAATTTCGGCACCTTCTTCGACCTGTACGTTCTTGTCAAGAATGCACCGCACAACCGTGGCGTTTCGCCCCACATTGACGTGGTCAAGGCACACCGAATCGCGCACGGATGACCACGAGTTAACCCGCACGTGCGGGCTGAGTACCGAGCCGACGACCTCACCACCGGAGATGATCACCCCCGGGGAGATAATCGAGTCGAGTGCGTGACCGAGCCGCTCCCGGTGACCGTAGACGAACTTCGCGGGTGGCAGCCCGGTGTAGCCGGTATATAGCGGCCACTGCTCGTTATACAGGTTGAAGATCGGTGTCACCGAAATGAGGTCTTGGTGGGAGTCAAAATACGCATCGAGAGTTCCCACATCGCGCCAATAGTTACGGTCACGGTCAGTGGAGCCAGGCACGTCATTAAAGGTGAAGTCGTACAGCCCAGCTAGTCCCTGTTCAACAAAATGCGGCACAATATCGCCGCCCATATCGTGGCCCGTATCCGCTTCGGCATCTTGGATGACAGCTTCGCGTAAGGCGGCCGCATCCATCACATAGTTGCCCATCGAAGCGAGAACCTCATCGGGAGAGTCGGCCAACCCTTCGGCATTGGCTGGCTTTTCCAGGAACTGCTCAATTTTTGCAGGGTTATCCTTGCTGGCCTGAATCACCCCGAACTGGTGAGCAAGCGAGCGTGGCTGGCGGATACCGGCGACGGTCAGGGGGAAGCCCGAATCGATATGGGCTTCAACCATGAGAGAAAAGTCCATCCGGTAAATGTTGTCAGCGCCACAGATCACGACATAGTCCGGTTTTTCGTCATCAAGAATATTGAGTGACTGATATATCGCATCGGCAGAACCGAGGAACCAGTTCTTTCCCACCCGCTGTTGGGCGGGAACTGGAGCAACATAGTTGCCCAGTAATGTGGACATCCGCCAAGTTTTTGAAATGTGGGTATCAAGTGAATGAGATTTGTATTGTGTTAATACGACCACCCGTAAATAATCCGAATTCACAATATTCGACAGCGCAAAATCAACGAGACGATAAATCCCGCCAAATGGCACAGCTGGTTTGGCTCGCTCCGCAGTGAGCGGCATCAACCGCTTGCCTTCGCCGCCTGCTAATACAATCGCTAAGACCCGTGGTTTTGCCATAACTTTAGGATATCGGTTCCAACGAAAACAAACAGGGAAATCCCGAGCGAAAGTCTGGGACAATAGGCGTGTGAGCACGAAAGAAAAGCGGGTTGACCTTCTCACCCGCGAATACCCCCCGCATGTATACGGTGGTGCCGGTGTGCACGTGGCAGAACTTTCCCGCGTGCTGCGCCCGCACCTTGACATTCGCGTCCACGCCTTTGACGGCCCGCGCACTGCCCCCGACACACCTCCGGGTGTGCGCGGCTATGACGACCTGCCGCAACTGGCCGATGCGAATGCGACATTGAAAACCCTCGGCGTGGATCTGCTCCTCGCTGATGGGGCAGCTGGCACCGACCTGGTGCATTCCCATACCTGGTATGCCAATATGGCCGGTCACCTCGCAAAACTGCTGTATGACGTTCCCCACGTCCTTTCAGCCCACTCATTAGAACCGCTGCGGCCCTGGAAAGCCGAACAGCTTGGTGGCGGCTACCGCATTTCCAGTTGGGTAGAAAAAACGGCCTACGAACATGCCGATGCGGTGATCGCGGTTTCAGGTGGGATGCGCGAAGATATTTTGCGTTGCTACCCACGTATCGATCCCGAACGTGTCCACGTGGTACACAACGGGATTGACTTAGATACCTGGAGGGAACCGACCGATCTGGACCATCGCGCGCAGGTGCTTTCACAGTGGGGCATTGATGACAATCGTCCCACCGTCGTCTTCGTTGGACGTATCACCAGGCAAAAAGGCCTGCCCTATCTACTGCGCGCCATTAAGCAACTCCCGCGTGACATCCAGGTGGTGCTGTGCGCCGGGGCGGCCGACACGCCAGAGATTTTGGAAGAAGTCTCCACCCTGGTGAAAGAGTTGCAGACTGAACGCGATGCTGTGCACTGGATTGCCGAGATGCTTCCACGCGAAGACCTGATCGCCATCCTGTCGGCCGGCACCTGTTTTGTTACCCCGTCAATTTATGAACCGCTCGGTATCGTTAACCTTGAAGCAATGGCGGTGGGGCTGCCGGTTGTGGGCACTGCCACCGGCGGGATTCCCGAAGTGATCGACGATGAAGTCACCGGTCTACTCGTCCCGATTGATCAGGTTAGCGATGGAACCGGAACACCGAAGGATCCACAGCGATTTGTGAATGACCTCGCCGCAGCGCTGAGTGAAATGCTCGCCGATGAACAGCGCTGTCACCAGATGGGAATTGCGGCACGTCAGCGCGTTGAAGAGTTCTTCTCGTGGGAAGCGATTGCCGAACGCACCTTGCAGGTCTACCAGAGCGTTTGGGCCAAGCCGGTAGAGTAGCAACTATGAGTGAGGTTGTACTCCAACTAGAACAGGTG
>JAUNVN010000182.1:0-673 GCA_030537655.1 Bowdeniella nasicola
AATGCGGCAGCCGACATTATCGCACCGAGTCTGTCGCATCCCACCATTGTGCAAGGTTGGGGTGGGCTATATGAAAACACACCCGACCACAACGCCTTCATTGGCCGTGACACCACGTTTGTCAACTATGTGTATGCCGCCGGTTTCTCCGGCCATGGCTTCCTCCAAGCCCCGGCCGTGGGAGAACTGGTGACCGATATCTACCTCGATCGCGAGTCCTTTATGGACCCCAGCCCCTTTCATCTCTCCCGACTCGATAACCCTGATTGCTGTTTCCACGAAGACAACATCATCTAAGCCCCCCATCGACGAAAGGGCCCGTCAACATGTCATTCCAAGAGTTGTGGCAACTGCGTGCAGCCTTCGCACTCAGCCTGTCAGAAATGTATGGGACCGAAGTACCCGCCTACACCACCTTGGTGGATGTTTCTACCAAAGTGAACCAAGAGTATATGGACAAAGTCGGTGCCGCAGCAGAGCGGCTGGGCACCATCGAACGCGTCACCGCCGAACGTCACGGCGCGATCCGCGTAGGCTCACCAACCGAAATGGCACAGGTCGCGCGTGTGTTTGCAGCCTTTGGGATGTACCCGGTCGGATTTTATGATCTGCGCGATGCGGCGAAATCATCCGTCCCAGTCGTGTCAACCGCCTACCGCCCGATTGATAAAGA
>JAUNVN010000182.1:698-3266 GCA_030537655.1 Bowdeniella nasicola
CGATGATCTGCAAGCTCGATTGCAAACTTTTATTACCAACCGCACGCTCTTTCCCGCCCACCTGTTGCAACTGGCGGATAAAGCGGCAGCTAATGGCGGACTGGAGGCCGACGAGGCCGAAACACTCTTGCAACTGGCAACAGCGGCTTTCAAACTCTCGGATGACCCGGTTGATCACGCGTGGTATCGCGAACTTGAGGCAATTTCAGCAGTGGCTGCCGATATTGGTGGGGTCACCACCACTCATATCAACCACCTCACCCCGCGGGTACTCGATATTGATGAGCTCTACCGGCAAATGGAAGCGCTTGGCATCACCATGATCGATGAGGTCCAAGGCCCGCCTGCCTGGGAAGGGCCCGATGTGTTGCTCCGCCAAACATCCTTCCGTGCGCTGGCTGAAGAGCGGATGTTCCGCTATGACGATGGCCATGTGGGGCCAGGCAGTTTGCGGGTGCGCTTTGGTGAAGTTGAACAGCGCGGGATTGCGTTGACTCCCAAGGGACGTGACCTCTATGACCAGATGCTCGCTGAAACCGATCGGCGCTTACATGAGCACGGCGGAATTCGCACCGACGTGGCGCGGGAGGTGTGGCGAGAAAATTTGCCGCCAACCGAACGTGAACTTGCCGAAGCGGGCCTGGGATTTTTTACCTATCACCTCTTTGAGGCCAGCGCTGGACGAGCCCGAGAACTCGCAAACGGCGCGTCAATCTCGGTATGGCAGCTCGTTGATGCCGGCCTGGTGCACATTGAACCCATTGTCTACGAGGATTTTCTACCGCGGTCAGCCGCTGGGATTTTCCAATCGAATCTCACCGATCAGGGCTCACGTGATGATGCACAACACGGTACCGACTACGACATCGCCGTGATGCAGGACATTGTTGGTCGCACCGTATACGACCCGAATGATCTCTACCGCGCGCAACAAGATGCCTCATTGGCGCACATGAGCGAAACGCTCGGCGTCGCGGTTACCCGCTAACCCTTGCTCCGACGACCCTAAAGGATGCCAATGTCTCAACTATCAGTTTCACAAGCCCTTGCCGCGTGCGGCGTTGCCGCTGATGCGCTGCAAGGAGACCAGCAGGTACGCTCACCAATTACCGGTGAGGTGATCGCCACCATCACCACCCATAGTCGTGATGATGTCAATGCCGCGATTAGCCAAGCAGAAGCGGCCTTCGTCCAGTGGCGCAATGTGCCGGCCCCGGTGCGCGGTCAGGTCGTCAAACGGTGGGCCGAGCTGCTCACCGAATACAAATCGGTACTCGGTTCACTAGTGACAGCCGAGGTTGGCAAGATCGTCAGCGAAGCTGAAGGTGAAGTCCAAGAAATGATTGACATTTGTGATTTCGCGCTGGGGCAATCGCGGATGCTCTACGGCAAAACCATGCCCTCAGAGCGGGTGGGCCACCGCCTGATGGAAACCTGGCATCCCCTCGGGGTGGTCGGGTGCATTACCGCCTTTAACTTCCCGGTAGCCCCCTATGCGTGGAATACCGCGCTCGCGTTGGTGGCCGGCAATGCGGTGGTGTGGAAGCCATCAGCGATCGGGTCGTTATGCGCCCTTGCCACGCAGGCATTATTGAGCCGCGCCGTCGAAGAATGCGGTGCGCCACCAGGGATTAACCAGGTGGTGATCGCTGATCCCGACGCGGCAAGTCCGCTGCTTGATGATCCCAGAGTGCGTCTGGTTTCCGCCACGGGCTCAACGCGGATGGGGCGGGAAATCGCGCCGCGTATCGCTCAGCGCTTCGGTCGGATCTTACTTGAGCTGGGCGGAAACAACGCGGCCATCATTACCCCCAGTGCCGATCTTGACCTTGCGCTGCGGGGAATTGCCTTCGCAGCTGCTGGCACTGCCGGGCAACGCTGCACCACGATGCGCCGCATTATCGTGCACGAGCAGGTTGTCGATGCGCTGGTAGAAAAGCTCGTTGCCGCCTACAGCACGCTCACCATTGGTAATCCACATCAGGAAGGCATCCTTGTGGGTCCGCTGGTTGACCGGCGCTCTTTTGACCAGATGCAAGCGGCGTTGAAACAAGCCGAAGCGGAAGGCGGTGAGATTCTCACCGGGGGCAAGCGCGTGCTGGCTGAGGAGTATCCCGATGCCTACTATGTTGAGCCCGCCATCGTCCGGATGGTGGAGCAAAGCGCAATTGTGAAAGAAGAAACCTTCGCCCCGATACTCTACGTGCTGACCTATCGTGACTTTGATGAAGCACTGGCGATGCACAATGATGTCCCGCAAGGACTCTCCAGTGCGATCTTCACCTCGGATCAAACCGAAGCGGAAATTTTCCTGTCGGCACGCGGGTCAGACTGCGGAATCGCGAATGTGAATATCGGCACCTCCGGGGCGGAAATTGGCGGCGCCTTTGGCGGGGAAAAAGATACCGGTGGGGGTCGCGAATCCGGATCGGATGCGTGGAAAGCCTATATGCGCCGCGCCACCAATACGGTTAACTATTCGGGTGAACTCCCCCTGGCCCAAGGAGTGGAATTCCTCTAACGCCCCATTGGTGCCACCTAGATCACGCTCCATCGGTATGGATCGGG
>JAUNVN010000183.1 GCA_030537655.1 Bowdeniella nasicola
TGGGGATCCCACCGCGAAATACCCCCGCACCAACCCACAGGCGCACCCCAACGGCATGGCGGGCGGCGACATCCCATGCGAATGCGGTCAGTCCAACGACCGCCAGCGCATAGATGCCTGACCATTTCACTCCGGTCGCAAGTCCAAGAGCGATCCCCGCAACGACCAGCCACGGGCGCCACCACAGTTTCGGTCCCCACGGATCGTTGAGTGTGGCGGGATCGGCGGCGATAATCCGTGCGAGTTCACTGCGGGAGGAATCCCGATCGTGCAGGAGTGCCCAAAACCCGATGAGGGCGAAACACATCACGAAACCATCAAGGAGGGCGATCCTGGTTTCTACCAGGTGGATGCCATCCAGGGTGAGTAACCCCGCGGCGGTCAGCGCCACTGTCGTGGAGCGAAAAAGACGCGCAGCAATAACTCCGAGTACCCACACCGAGATGATGCCGGCAATGGCGATCGCGATCCGCCAGCCGAATGCCGAGTCGACACCAAAGATGCGAATCCCGATGGCGATGAGCCATTTGCCCACATCTGGATGAACGACGAATGCGGCGTTATCTTCTAGCGAGGAGGTATCCCCGGCAGCAAATGCGGCATTGGGTTCTTCCCCCCACGCGCCGGCATAGCCCTGGTGGAGGAGTGAATAGGCATCTTTGACATAGTAGGTTTCGTCGAAGACCAGTTCGTGTGGGTGGCCAAGGCGCCACAGCCGAGTGATAGCGGCAATGAGGGTGATGACCGTGAGCCCGACCCAAAATTTGAACGGGGCTGGACACGGGTGAGGCAGGCGCAGGCGGGAGCGGAGGAAACTTTCACGGCTGGCAACCGTCGGGAGACGCGTGAGGGCCAGATGGGTCGGCGTTGCGGTTGTGGCCGGTTCCATCGAGGGACTAGTTGTCGTGCGCGGACCACAAATATGGTGTTCTGTTGTGGATGCGGGCTCGCCGTCAGCTTGATTGGCAGCCTCACCATCAGTTGGTTCACCTGTTTCGATGCTCACATCCTTGAGTGTAAGGGCTTTGACGCACGAGTACTAGGATCGACGCGTCCGGCGGTTTCACCGCTAGGGTGGGCACAACACAAGGAGGAGATGTGAGTTGTGAACTCGGTGTCGGAATTACGCTGGCTGCCACCCCAATTGGTAATTTAGCTGACGCATCCCCGCGCCTGCGCGCGGCCCTTCGCGCCGCTGATGTGATCGCTGCTGAAGATACCCGCCGCGTCCGCCAACTCGCATCCGCCCTGGAGATTACCCTGACAGCGCGCGTAGTCTCCTACCACGATCATAATGAACGCACACGGCTGGAGTTGCTGCTGCGAGAGGCAACGACCGCGCGCATTCTTGTTGTCTCCGATGCGGGGATGCCCACGATTGCTGATCCGGGCTACCGGCTGGTGGCCGCCGCCCATCAGGCGGGTGTTGCAGTACGGGTGATCCCCGGGCCGAGCGCTCCCGTGGCAGCACTTGCCGCAGCCGGACTGGCGACTGATTCGTTTACATTCCTTGGCTTTTTAGCTCGCAAAGGTCGCCCCCGCGCCACCCAGCTCGCCGAGATTGCCACCAGTTCACACACCACGATTATCTTTGAATCTCCAACACGCCTGGCCGCGACACTTGCCGATTTAGTGGCCGAATGCGGTGGGGAACGTGAGGCTGCCGTCTGCCGCGAACTCACCAAGATGCACGAAGAAGTACGGCGGGCACCGCTCAGCGAGCTCGCATCGTGGGCGCAGGCAGGAATACGTGGGGAGATCGTCATCGTCATTGCCCCCGCCCCACCGGTAACACACGAGGTTGATCCAGCCCTGGTCGCCGAGGTTCGCGCCCTCGCGGATCTGGGCTTGCGGCTCAAAGTTGCTGCTCAACATGTGGCCGCGCGCACTGGAGTGCGGGCAAAGTCGCTGTTTGAGGCGGCGCACCACTAGGCTAGAGGCTATGAGTACAGTCCTATCTGCCGTTGCTTGGCCCTACGCTAATGGTCCCCGCCATATCGGACATGTTGCCGGTTTTGGTGTTCCCTCCGACGTATTTTCGCGCTACATGCGCATGGCAGGACATGACGTGCTCATGGTGTCGGGAACTGATGAACATGGCACCCCGATCCTCGTGGCCGCCGATGCGGCAAAGATGAGTCCGCGTGAGCTTGCCGATAAGAACAATCGCATCATTGTCGAAGACCTCGCCCAGCTCGGGTTGTCCTACGACCTGTTTACCCGCACCACCACCGAAAACCACTATGAGGTGGTGCGCGAAATGTTCCGCACGGTACGTGATAACGGCTATATGGTGCAGCAAACCACCCGTGCGGCCATCTCCCCGTCAACAGGACGCACCCTGCCAGATCGCTACATTGAAGGGACCTGTCCGCTGTGCGGTGCCAGCGGGGCACGCGGTGACCAGTGCGATGCGTGCGGCCACCAACTCGACCCGACCGACCTGATCGATCCGGTCTCAAAAATCAATGGAGAGACCCCCGATTTTGTTGACACCACCCACTATTTTCTCGACCTGCCCGCATTGGCACAGGCACTGAGCGATTGGCTTGATGAACGCGAAGCATCTGGCAGTTGGCGCCCCAATGTGATCCGGTTTTCCCAAAACTTCCTTAAAGAAATCAAACCGCGGGCGATGACACGCGATATTGACTGGGGAATCCCAGTGCCCGGATGGGAAGACCAGCCATCCAAACGGCTATACGTCTGGTTCGATGCCGTCATCGGGTACCTCTCAGCCTCGATCGAATGGGCACGTCGTAGCGGCGATGCGGATGCGTGGCGGAAATGGTGGAATAACCCCGAGGCACGTTCCTACTACTTCATGGGCAAAGACAATATTGTCTTCCACTCCCAAATTTGGCCAGCCGAAATGCTGGCCTACAACGGCGAGGGGAGCCGTGGGGGACAGCCGGGGACATTTGGAACGTTAAACCTGCCCACCGAGGTGGTCTCCAGTGAGTTTTTAACCATGGAGGGCAAGAAATTCGCCTCCTCACGCGGCATTGTCATCTATGTGCGCGATATGCTCTCGCGTTACCAACCAGATGCGCTGCGCTATTTCATTTGTGCCGCCGGCCCGGAAAACCAAGATGCCGATTTCACCTGGGCGGAATTTGTTCGCCGGACCAACAACGAACTTGTCGCCGGGTGGGGCAACCTCGTCAACCGCACTGCCGCGATGATTGCCAAGAATTTCGGTGAAATTCCGGCTCCCGGTCCCCTCGAAGC
>JAUNVN010000184.1 GCA_030537655.1 Bowdeniella nasicola
CCACAACCGGTAATGATCGTGGCCTTAGCTCGCGTAGAGCTCTTCGATGGTTCCGGCAAACCGGTCAGCAATCGGATTACGACGGATTTTCATTGACGGGGTAAGCAATCCGTTGGCCTCGGTGAAGTCGGTTGGTAGTACCGCGATCTTCCGGATTGATTCCGCGCGAGATACCGCTTTATTGGTGCGTGTGACCGCGCGGTCCAGGGCGGCGAGCACCTGCGGATCTTTCGCAGCCTGCGCCACGTCCATTTGGGGGAGCCCATGGTTTTTCAGCCATACCGGTAACATCTCGGCATCCAGGGTAACTAGCGCCGCAATGAAGGGTTTTCCTTCACCAACGACCATCACCTGAGAGACGAGCGGGTGGCCGCGTAAGCGATCTTCAAGGACCGTTGGCGCCACGTTTTTTCCACCGGCTGTCACAATGAGCTCTTTGCGGCGGCCGGTAATTTTCACGTAGCCATCTTCATCAATAGAGCCGACATCACCGGTATGAAACCACCCATCGACGAAGGCCTCACGTGTGGCCTGCTCATTATTGTGATAGCGCTGGAAAATCCACGGGCCTTTCACCTGAATTTCGCCGACCTCATCGACGCGTACAGAGCTACCCGCCACCGGTGGGCCAACGGTGCCCACCTTGTTGACCGCCGGGGTGTTGACACTCAGCGGTGCAGTCGATTCAGTCAGGCCATAGCCTTCAAGAATTTGCAGGCCGATGCCGCGATAAAAATGGCCGAGGCGATCTCCAAGAGGCCCACCACCGGAGACGGCATATTTTGCTCCGGCAAAAAGGTCACGCAGTTTGTGGTGCACCAGTTTATCGGCCAGTGCATGCTGGGCCTGTAGTCCGCGGGTGGGTCCTGCGTCAGTATCGAGTGCACGGGAGTATTCGATTGCGACTTTCGCTGCCCAGCGGAACAACCGCAGTTTCACCCCGCCACCAGCTTTCGCATCGGCGGCGTTGTAGATCTTTTCAAATACTCGCGGCACTGCCAATACGTAAGAAGGCCGGAATGCAGCGAGATCCTCCAACAGATTGGTCGTATCTGGGCTATGTCCAATTACCCCTTCTTCAGCAACCGGCAGGATTTGGATCAGTCGCGCGAAGACATGAGCCAGCGGCAGGAAGAGTAAGACACGCGAGCGTTTCGTTTTCAACAGCTCGGGCATCCATTCGACACCGTTGAGGGCCAGTCCAACAAAATTTTGATGACTAAGTTCCACGCCTTTGGGGTGACCGGTCGTACCGGAGGTGTAGATAATTGTCATCACATCGCTGCTGCGCACCTGGTCGGTACGCTCGTGCACCTGCAAATCGCTGACCTTGCTGCCAGCGGCAATGATTTGAGAAATCCCGTCACGCTGGACTGAAAAAATCTGCAAATCATTGCGATCAGTTGCACTCTTGACCAACTGTGCCATCGCGTGGGTTTCGGTGAGCACCATCGCAATGTCGCAGTCGGCAAGCATCCACTCAATCTGTTCGGCAGAGGAAGTTTCGTAAATCGGTACGGAGATTGCCCCAACTGTAGCGATCGCGAAATCCATCAGCATCCACTCATATGACGTGTGCGCCATAATGCCGACACAATCACCCTTGTTAATCCCCAGCGCAATCAGTCCGGCAGCAACCTGATGTACGTGGTCGGCGAACCGCGTTGAGGTGATCCGTTGCCATTTCGAACCGAAGGCGATTTTTCGCTCGATAAGGGTATGGTCCGGGAAGCGCTCCACCCGCCGGGCAAGCAGCCACGGCAGGGTTTGTTTCTCGTGAAGTGGAACCAGGAGCGGATTGTGGAATTCGCGCGGGGTAGTTTCGGTCATCGGCCTGCCTTCGCTGGGGGTTCATCAAGCTCGTGGTCACTCACCGAGGCGTGGTCGACATCGGTTTCGGTGATGGTAAGTTCCCCGCGCATCCGTCCGGCTGCGCGAATATCATTGAGCGCTGCTTCTACCAGCGACGCAGTTGCGTGGGGTACCTGCACGGTGGCGTGCGCGATGGTGGTGCGCTGGGAAACTTTTGCTTCTGACTTAGTCTTCCGCAGCTGGGCGAGCACCTCACCGGCAATCTCGAGCATCTCGGCATTGCCATCACCTGCTGCAGCCCGGACTCGATCACTTTGCGGCCATGCTGCCTTGTGGACCGACCCTTCGCGCCACCAGTGCCACACCTCTTCGGTGGCGTAGGGCAATACCGGGGCAAACAGTCGTAAGAGCGCATCTAGGGCAATCACCAGCGCTGTGCGCGCCGAGAGTGCCGCGGTGTCATTCCCGCGTCCATAGGCGCGGTCTTTTACCAATTCAAGGTAGTCATCGCAAAATGCCCAAAAGAATGTTTCGGTCACTTCCAGCGCGCGCGTGTAGTCATAGTGCTCAAAGGCTGTGGTGGCCGTGTCAATTACGTCGGCAAGCGCCGCGAGCATTGCCTGGTCAAGTGCTTCGGTAATGGCGCTGGGATCAACGACAATATCGCCCTGACCCATCGTGAGGGCAAACTTCGAAGCGTTTAGCAGCTTGATGGCTAAGCGGCGACCAATCTTGATCTGTTTTTCCTCATAGGTCGCATCTGCTCCCAGGCGTGCTGAGGCCGCCCAGTAGCGTAACGCATCGGAACCAAACCGCTCCAAAATCGCCAGGGGTGTGACCACATTCCCTTTCGATTTCGACATCTTCTTCCGATCGGGATCTAAAATCCACCCGGAAATCGCCGCATTTTTCCACGGCAGGGCATCGAATTCGTGTTCGGCGCGCACCACGGTGGAAAACAGCCAGGTGCGGATAATGTCTTGACCTTGAGGGCGCACCGTCATCGGGTAGACCCGCTCGTGAAGGTCCTCATCGTGGAGCCACCCGCCGGCAATATTTGGAGTCAGCGAGCTGGTTGCCCACGTATCAAGAATGTCGACCTCACCAATAAACCCGTTGGGTTTACCGCGTTGGGATTCATCGAAACCCGGGGGAGTGTCCAACTCGGGATCGATTGGGAGTTGGTCCTCATTGGGCAGGAGGACCTCGTCATAGTTGACCTCCCCCTGCTCGTCGATGCGATACCACACCGGGATCGCAACCCCGAAGAACCGCTGACGTGAGAGCAACCAGTCGCTATTGAGTCCGTTCACCCAGTTTTCATAGCGCACCTGCATAAAAGGCGGGTAAAAATTGAGCTCTTCACCGCGTTGCAGGAGTTTGTCACGTAAATCG
>JAUNVN010000185.1 GCA_030537655.1 Bowdeniella nasicola
GAAACCGATGCGCGCTTGGCACTGCGCACCGCTCAGGAACGACTCGGAGCGGTCGTGGGGAAGGCGGCGGCGCTGCGGGAACGAGCTGCCAGTGAAGTAGCCAGTCGCGAACGGGCCACCCGCCGCCATCAGCGCAGACTCCAGGCTGCAAGGCGTGCCAGCGCCATCGGAGATGATGCACAGGCGGCAATCGCAGCGATGACCATCTCACTCGAGCGTGCCCGTGAAGCAGAAGCCCACGCCCAGCAGGCGCAAGAAAACCATGCCCGGCAGCTGGCTGACCTGCGAACCACCTACGATCAGACCAATGCGCAACTCACCGAGCTCATGGATGCCGCCCACCGTGAGGAACTTGCGCGCGCACAACTGTCGGCTCGTGTGCAAACGCACGTAGAAAAAATTCAGGCCGAACTCGGCGTGGAACCGGAGGTACTCCTGGCTGAATATGGTCCCGACCAGCCGGTAATCACCGCTGATGGGGACGAAATTGCCTATGTGCGTGCTGAACAGGAACAACGTTTGCGTCAGGCCGAACGCGACATTAAACGACTCGGAAAGATTAACCCCCTGGCATTGGAAGAACATGCGGCACTGAGTGAACGCCACGACTTTTTAGCCAGCCAGGTTGCCGATTTGAAGCGTTCACGTGCTGATCTGTTGACGATCATTGCCGAGATTGACCAGCGTGTCCAACGGGTCTTTCAAGACGCATTTACCGATACCGCACGCGAATTCACCGCGGTGTTCTCCAGGCTTTTTCCCGGCGGTGAAGGCAAATTGGTTCTCACCGATCCGGCAGATATGCTCACCACGGGAATTGAAGTGGAAGCCCGTCCAGCTGGCAAACGCGTCAAACGGCTGTCACTTCTTTCTGGAGGGGAACGCTCGTTGACGGCGGTGGCGCTGCTAGTCGCGATATTCCGGGCACGGCCCAGTCCGTTTTACGTGATGGATGAGGTCGAAGCTGCGCTTGATGACCGCAACCTCGACCGGTTATTGTCCATCTTTCAAGAATTACAGCGTGACTCCCAACTCATTGTGATCACCCACCAAAAACGCACGATGGAAGTTGCCGATGCACTCTATGGAGTCTCGATGCGCGAAGGGGTTTCCCACGTGATTTCCCAGCGTGTGAATTAGCGCAGGTCTGCCGGTAGCGATCGTGTTGGCCCGCCAGGCGAGCTTTGAGACAATGGGCCCTATGACAGGCCAAGATTTCGTCCTTTACGGTTCGATCCTGCTGGTGGTGGTGGCACTCGCATTGACTTTGGTGCTCACCAAACGTCGCCGCGGTGACACGCCGCCAGTTGATACCAGCCCATTTCCCTCCAGTGACACCACCGATGGATCGCCGTCGCCACAGACCCCCACCTTGGAGCGGCCCGAAGCAGCCGGCACGCGGTTTCAACGGTTAAAAGCACGGCTGTCGCGTTCGGGAGCGATTGGAAACCGGTTGCTGGCTATCCTCGCTCGCGGTGATCTACGTGAAGAAGACTGGGAAGAGATCGAAGAAACCCTGTTGATGGCGGATATTGGGTTGGGGCCCACAACTGAACTGATGGACCATTTGCGCACCGAAGCGAAAGTTCTCGGGACGAGTGATCCCACCCAGATTCGCGATGTCTTGCGCTGTGAACTCTTAGAGCTGGTCGATCCGAAGATGGACCGCAGCCTCCATCTGGATGCGGTTGTCGGCGATGATGGCAGCCAGCAGCCGGCGAGTATCCTCGTTGTCGGGGTTAACGGCGCGGGTAAAACCACGACGGTGGGCAAAATTGCGCGCGTGCTGGTAGCCGAAGACTATCGGGTGGTGCTCGGAGCTGCCGACACCTTCCGCGCCGCTGCGGTCGAACAGCTCGCCACCTGGGGTGAGCGCGTGGGGGTGGAAGTGGTCAAACCCCAACGCGAAGGAGCCGATCCAGCATCGGTGGCCTTCGAGGCGGTAGCTCACGGTGATCGCACCGATGCGGATGTGGTGCTTGTTGATACGGCCGGACGCTTGCA
The DNA here is from genome assembly GCA_030537655.1 of Bowdeniella nasicola. Classification (GTDB taxonomy): domain Bacteria; phylum Actinomycetota; class Actinomycetes; order Actinomycetales; family Actinomycetaceae; genus Bowdeniella; species Bowdeniella nasicola_B. The sequence goes on from JAUNVN010000185.1 coordinate 2,005, forward strand.
AAATAAATCGCACCTGATGGATGAGCTCGGAAAAATCAAACGCGTGATGTCCCGTACCGCCCCGGTGCGCGAAGTCCTCCTCGTCCTTGATGCGACCACGGGACAAAATGGGTTACGCCAAGCGGAAGTGTTTTCGCACGCGGTTGATGTGACCGGAATTGTGCTGACCAAACTTGATGGCTCAGCCAAAGGTGGCATTGTCATTGCGGTGCAACGAGAACTTGGTGTGCCAGTAAAATTTGTTGGACTGGGAGAAGGGGCCGATGATCTTGCCCCATTTGATCCCGAAGGCTTCGTTGAGGCGATTTTGGCGACGTAACTGCTGTCGAACATGCACCGTGCTGGCTGCCCGTTAAGATAGGGAGCAGCAGTTTCAAGTGGTAGAGGATCATCTTTCGTGTTTGCAACCCTTTCAGATCGAATTACCGCCTCGTTTAAAAACCTGCGAGGTAAAGGTCGGCTCACCGAGGCCGACATTGATGAGACGATCGGTCAGATCCGGCGCGCCCTGCTCGATGCGGACGTCGCTTTGCCTGCGGTGCGGCAATTTACCTCCCAGGTGCGACAAAAGGCACGCGGTGCGGAGCTATCCGCAGCGCTGAATCCCGGTCAGCAGATCATTAAGATTGTCAATGCTGAACTGGTGGAGATTCTCGGCGGCGCAACCCGTGAATTGAACTTTGCAAAACGGGGACCAACCGTAATTATGCTTGCCGGGCTCCAAGGTGCCGGTAAGACCACCCTGGCTGGCAAACTGGGACAATGGTTGCGCGAAGAAGGACACACACCGCTATTGGTGGCCTCTGACCTGCAGCGTCCCAATGCGGTCACCCAGCTGGAAGTGATCGGAAAACAGGCCGGTGTTCCGGTATGGGCCCCCGAGCCTGGTAACGGGGTGGGGGACCCGGTCGCGGTGGCACAAAGCGGCGTGGCGAAAGCGAAAAGTGCCCTGCATGATGTCGTCATTGTGGACACGGCCGGGCGGCTGGGCGTTGATGCCGAAATGATGCAGCAGGCGATCAATATTCGCGATGCCATCCAGCCAGATGAAGTACTTTTCGTCTTGGATGCGATGATCGGTCAAGATGCGGTCCACACGGCCGAAGCCTTCCGCGATGGGGTGGGCTTTACCGGCGTGGTGCTCTCCAAACTTGATGGCGATGCGCGTGGCGGGGCGGCTCTGTCGGTGCGCAGTGT
>JAUNVN010000007.1 GCA_030537655.1 Bowdeniella nasicola
GGGGATTAAATATGATCAGGACAAGGCTTTCGGGCATGGTGATTTGGCGAGTGCCTTCTTTACTGTCGATCTACTCGAAAACGGATTCCCCAATGGTGGCCCTCGCTATGAAGGCCCGCGCCACTTTGATTACAAACCCTCCCGTACCGAAGGGATGGAGGGAATCTGGGAGTCAGCTCGCGCAAATATGGAAATGTATCTCATGCTTGCCGAGAAAGCTCGCGCCTTCCGTAATGACCCGCGCACTAATGAGCTGATGGAGGCCGCCGCGATCAGCGAACTGGCACAGCCAACCATGGCTGCAGATGAAGGCTACGCTGATCTGTTGGCAGAAGAGGATCATGATCTCGAGGCGCTCGCGGCGCGCGAATATCATTTCGTTGAGCTCTACCAGCACGCGATGCGGCATCTCATCGGCTAGGAAAGCGTTATGAGTGAGTACGTTGCTGGTGTTGATTCATCCACCCAGTCAACCAAAGTCGTCGTGTGGGATCCCGAACGGCAAACCATTGTGCGTGCGGGCACCGCACCGCATCCCGATGGTACCGCCGTCGATCCACGTGCATGGGTTGAGGCATTTTACCTAGCAGCCAAAGCCGCAGGCGGTCTCGATGATGTGGGAGCGCTTGCGGTGGGTGGACAACAGCACGGTCTGGTGACATTGGACCGTGATGGGACGCCGGTCAGGGATGCATTGCTGTGGAATGATACACGCAGTGCCAAGGCTGCAACTGACCTGCGCGAGGAACTACCGGTTGCAACGTGGACGCATGCGTGTGGATCCGCACCGGTGGCAAGCCTGACAGTCGCGAAAGTGCGCTGGCTTGCCGATAATGAACCTGAAAATCTCGCAAAGACCGCAGCAATTTGTTTGCCGCATGACTATCTCACCTGGAAGATCGGTGGCAGCGATTGCCTCGATCAATTAACCACGGATCGATCCGATGCCTCGGGCACGGGTTATGTTGATTTGCATTCGGGGAAATACCGCCACGATCTCCTCGCGATGGCACTGCGGAGTGACCGTCCGCAAATTCACCTTCCTCGGATCGTTCCGCCGTGGGAAGTCGCTGGCACAGTGATGCGGGATATTGACGAGATTGGATTGCGTGCAGGTACGCGCCTGGGCCCCGGTGCGGGAGACAATGCTGCCGCTGCCCTCGGTCTGCAAGCAGGAGTGGGCGATGTAGTAGTCTCAGTGGGTACCTCCGGGGTAGTTTCAGTTGTGGCCGACCAGCCAGTTGCTGATGACACGGGCGTCATTAATGGTTTTATGGATGCAACTGGAAACTGGCTGCCACTGGCCTGCACGTTGAATGGAGCCCGGATTCTGTCGATGACTGCGGCATTATTGGATGTCAGTTTTGCTGAATTTGATGACCTTGCACTCTCGGTTTCCGATAGTGGGGGGATGGAAATGCTGCCGTACTTCGCTGGTGAACGCACTCCGAATCTTCCTGATGCAACGGCGTCATTGCAAGGGATGACACTCGAGAATTGGGATCGCGCTCATCTCGCTCACGCAGCGGTTCGGTCGCTATGCGAACTGCTTGCCGGTGCTGCCGATGCGGTACGAGCGTGTGATGTGCCAGTCAATTCAGTACGGCTCATCGGGGGCGGGGCACGTTCACGCGCCTTGGCAACGATGTTGCCCGACATTCTTGGCGTTCGGGTGGATGTCCCAGAACCTGCCGAATACGTAGCAATCGGGGCAGCGCGCCAAGCCGCACGCCTGTCCTAATCGCGCATTGTGATGCGCTGTTTGGGTGGTGTATAGCGCAACATCCAAAACTGAAATAGCGTGCCTGAACGCGGCAATTTCGCGTTTATGCACGCAGCTGTCCACTAACTACGCCGCCAATAATGGCGCCGGCCACATGAGCGAAAGGATATCCATGTCAACGACGGAAGCCGAAAGTTCGCAGCGACCACCAGTACACCGTGAACCCAGTCTCGGTCTGTCTCTCCTACCCGTGATCTCCCTCGTCATCCTCCTTGGCGGCGGTTACCTTGCTTTTGATCTTCCGGTGGAACCGCTGCTGATTATCGCAGCGGTGATTGCAGGGCTGGTCGCCTTACATCTGGGATACTCCTGGCAGGACATTATCGACTCCATTGCTGCCAAGATCGCCAAGACGATGCCCGCGATTTTAATCCTGATCGTTGTCGGGCTGCTGATTGGTACGTGGATGGCCGGTGGGACCATCCCAATGTTGATCTACTACGGACTCAAACTCATCTCCCCGCAATATCTTGCCCTCGTTTCGCTTGTCGTTACCGCCATCGTTGCGCTGTGCACCGGCACGTCGTGGGGGTCGGCAGGCACGATTGGGGTGGCCTTTATGGGAGTGGCAATGGGGATGGACGCGAATCTGGCTGTTGTTGCCGGTGCGGTCGTTGCCGGAGCCTACTTCGGCGATAAGCTCTCCCCGCTGTCTGATACAACCAATATTGCCTCGCTAGCTACCGGTGTGAACCTGTTTGTGCATATCCGTCACCTGCTGTGGACTACGTTACCGGCATTTTTGGTGTCCGCCGTCGTCTACCTTGCCTTTGGTCTCTCGCATTCGGTGACCGGTGAGATTCCCGAAAAGGTCAGCATTATCATGGATACCCTCACCTCCGGTTTCCACCTCACTGGGTGGTGGGTAATCCCCTTGATTCTGCCGGTACTCATGGTGCTGATCGGTTCGGCAAAGAAAATGCCAACCGTGCCGGTTATGCTCGCCTCGGGGGCAGTTGCCGCGCTCAATGCCATTTTCATTCAGGGAATTTCGCTAAAAAACACCGCTGAGGCTGCCGTCAATGGGTTTACTGTCGAAATGATTTCGGCTAGCGGATTTGACCATGCCAACGTCATTGAAGATGTCACCAAACTCGTTGATCGCGGGGGGATGAATTCGATGATGTCGACTTTGCTGATTTGTTTTTGCGCGATTTCCTTTGCCGGAGTTATTTCGGTAACCCCAGCGTTGAACGTGATCATTGAACGCATGCTACGCGGAGTGAAATCCACTTTCGGGTTGATTGCCGCGACGGTAGCTACCGGTGTTTCAACGATTGGAATTACCTCCAATGCGCAGGTGTCATTGCTAATCCCCGGTGAAATGCTGCGTCCGGCATTTATCCGCAAGGGACTGCACCCGAAGAACCTCTCGCGAACGATCGAGGACTCAGTGACGGTCATCGAACCGATCCTGCCGTGGACCGCAGCCGGCGCCTATATGGCCGGTACTCTTGGGGTCGAAACCGTAAAATACCTTCCCTGGGCGGTTTCAAACTGGATTGCGATCGGTTTTGCACTGATCTGGGGTGCAACGGGAATTGGGATTGCCAAACTCACCCGCGAAGAACAAGCTGAATTTGCCGCTCAGGATCTGACGGCGCGACATCAGCAGCTCTAAACCCAATTCGGTGAGCGTACTGTGGCCCGGGAAATACCCGGGCCACAGCTGTATCGCATGCACACCACATATCTGCTCACGGCAAGGGGATTTACACATCAATCACGCCGTTATCGCTCCTTGGCGCCGGCATGATCACCCAGGCGATCAGATACAGGACCGTTTGGGGTCCGGGCAGTAACAGGGATACGAGAAACAGCAGCCGCAGTGGCCAGACATTGAGGTCAAACCGTTGTGCAATTCCACCGAGCACCCCGGCAACAACGCGTTTGTGCGCCGAGCGCGGGATGCGAAAGTTCTCCAGACCAGCCATAGCTCCATTGTCACCCAGCACCTAGCTCAACGCATCTGTAGATGCTCGCACGTTAGGCGGCCGAGGTGATTGCCGCGACGAGGCGGCTCAATCCTTCGCTCAGTTCGGCTTCGGGGAGCGCTACTGTCAGCCGTAGATAGGTGCTCCACGTTTCCCCAAATCCGCCCCCGGCACTGACGATGACTCCCTCATCTCGTGCACGCTTTGCAATAGTTGCTCCATCCGCTTTGAAATCTGCCCACATCATGCAGGTGCCTTCAGCTTCAGTCACTTCACAGTCGGGAAGTGCAGCGCGCAGATAATCGGCGGTGCGTGCACGATTGGCGGTAACCAGCTGCTGTTGGTCATCGGCAGCTGCATCTCCGCTTTGCCATGCAGCTGTTGCGGCCGCAATTGCCAGGGGGTTCGCATCGGTAAGTGATAGTCGTTGCTTGGCGTGAGCAAGGTCAGTTGCGAGTTGACCGGTGGCGAATACAACCGCGGTGTGCATTCCCGACATTGGGAAGGTGATTGTTGGGGAGTGTACCTGGGCGAGAAGACCGCGTGCATACAGGCCAGGGCAGGCTTTTGCTAGCGGAGTGTACGAGCCGGTGGCGTAGTCGGCGTGAATATCGTCGGAAAGTACTGTTGTGCGATAAATTTCTGCGAGGTAGCCGACCCGCTGGAGCTCTTCGACACTCCAGGCACGTCCGGTGGGATTATGTGGATTCGTCCACAGGAGGTAGTCCGCGCCAATCATCGCGTTTTCTAACGCAGGCCAATTAATACGCAAACGTCCACCGAAATTTTGCATTCGCACCAGCCGTAACTGGGCGCCGGATGCGCGCACCATCTGCGCGACGCGACCATAGGTCGGAGAAAGCGCCACGACAATTGGTGGTCGTTCCGGTCCGTGTTCTACTTCGCTGCGGGTGCGCTGTTGTTGCTGGGCAAGCTGACCCACCATTTCCAAGGGGGCACCCATCTGCATCGCCGTTGCTGGATCCATCATTGCGCCCATCACTCCGCCCTCATTTTCAGGCGGGTCGTAACAGGTGGGACCGGCATTGAGTAACGCACTCACCAAGTGGGTCGTTTTTGGTAAAAATATTGCGTCAGCGACAGGGGCGTGCCAATCGTGCCGGCGCTGCATCCAATCGGCGACAGCGGCAAAAAGTTGCGCATTTGGAGTAGTAAAACTCAGCGGTTCGGCGCTAGCGGCGGTGATTGCCGTACGAATCGTTGCAGGTAGCTTCAGATGAGAACGGGCAGCGCCCAGATCAATTAACGTCATACCGCCATTGTCTCCTATGTGGGAACAACAGTGATAGCCAGGGGATTTGTGTGACCTTTAATGGCAAAGACAACTGCAATCCGATGTGCCAACTAAAACATACGATGATAGCGGTGTGATCTTAGTCCCAAACTGAAGGTTTACCATCTAGGACCTTTGGACTAGGCTCTCACCTTGAGATAAATATTTAAGCACCCCAGCGTGATTATGCGACCAAAAACTGCACTAGTATTCAATTAAATATTAAAAAGCTACAGCGCCTTTAATTCACTGGTAACAGCCGATATTTTGTCAGCTATATTTGGTGATACGCCAGCAAGGCGAATACCCAAGCGAGCAGAAAGGGTGCAAGGGTGAGCGAATTTTCTCCTCAAGTTGCACGCCGCACCGTTGTAAAAGGTGCAGCGTGGGCCGTCCCGGCTGTTGCCGTAGGCACGGCCGCCGCCGGAGCAGCGGTCTCGCCAGACGATCCAATTATCCAAGATTGCGAAGAATTAAAATCATCACACGGCGTGCATCTCCAAGGCGCTGACGTTGTGACCTGGACGCCTGCGGTTGGAACTCTCGGCTCCACCTCGGGCGGTTCAGGGACGTTTTATGACATGCGGCTGGGCACGATGCAGTGGTCGAATCCGCCGGTGGTCATTAACGCTGGGACCGGCGAGCCAGTGAAAATTACCGGATACCGTATTAACTGGTCGCCCGGTGCGCAACCCGGCGCTGTGAAGGTGCAGGCCGTGCGCGATGTGGTCACCGACGACAATGGGCAGATTGTCTCATGGCGCAAAGGTGAAACCATCAATGGCATCAATGCTTGGGATGGCAAGCTCACCGTGAAGCCCAATAGTGGACCGCTAGCCATTGGTGCGGGTTTGGCATTTACTGGCTCACTGCAAACCACGGTTCCCTATAAGCCCCTCAGCTGTCCTAGGGGCGATGAGGGGGGACGTCCGACCAAGCAGTTGCTGGTCTCATTCCCCGCGCAGGTTTCCTTCATAAAGGGACTCAAGCAGGTTGCTGGGATTGGAGATACCTTCGATAGTGAATCGAATGCCTGCTATGTCTACTTCAACTACCTGATGGAAGCCGGGGGCAACGCCTGTGGCACCTACCGTCTGCGGCGTACCGGGACGCTCAATATGGCCGGGCCTCACACCTTCTGGATGTCGGGAGGGGTTCCGGAGATTCCTGCCTAAGACAGGGGAATAATCGAAACTGATCGTGAAGGCCCACTGCTCATAGCAGTGGGCCTTCACACCTATATCTACACCGGTGCAGTCTCCGGTCGTGATTTCCTGGCTCGCAGGAAAATCACCTGAGGAAATGGTGTCGTTGGTCCAACCATGACCGAGCGCGTGAATCTTGCGACCTGCCCAATTCCCAGGGAGGCTCTTGGGCCGATGCAAGCTATTTGCCGCCACTATGAGTCGATTGCACCATTATGGGGAGTAACGACGCGATAATTAGCGCAAGATGAGCCAATTTCAACGGCGCCCACAATCCGCTTATTGTCTCGCACCGTGAGGATTTCTCCGCACCGCACCTGTTGCGGCAAATTATCACCGACGGTGATCTGGAGAGGCTGCGATCGTTGTCGCGGCAGGTCAATACTGCGATAGCGTCCTCCATCCCACGGCGGTGCGGTAGCCAGAGGCATCCGCGGCCACCGGCCACCCGCTGCGAGCGCAGGCAGGATCTTCGTTGCTAACAGGGGGGCGAGATTGTCTGGCAGCTGTGCGCTGGGCTCCAACCAGCGCGTTTCAGCAATTTCAGCGGCGGGGGTGGGCAGTTCGACAAGTGCAGTTTGGCTAACAAAGACGGTGCCGTGCACCGCGAATCCCGCTTCATTGGCAGCTGGTGCCTGCCACATTCCCAGCAGTTCCAGCTGCGAGATGTTCACTCCCACTTCTTCGCGTGCTTCGCGTAGAGCGCATTGGCGTGGGCTCTCATCTGGTTCAGGTTTTCCACCCACCAGCATGAATCGTTGAGTTTTGGCCTTCCGGACGGTGAGGATTGCTCCGGTGGGGGAAAAGAAGATAACCGCACAGGTGTAAATTACGGATGCCACACTTCCACGATAGCTGGGGCTAGCGTCGTTCATTGTGCCCCCGTATGTGGTTGAGACCTACACTGGCGTCGTGAGCGACATTGCGATTATTGGTGCGGGTCCACGGGGATTGGCAGCGCTGCAATCACTATTTGCCAGTGCCTCTGACGAAAGCCGGCACACCGTGTATCTGTGTGGTGTGCGAAATGAAGCCGGAGAGCTGATTGCTGGATGGGGAAGTGCCTACCAGCCTGATCAAGGCGATTACATCCGGTTGAATGCGAATGCGGATATCGTCGATCTGTGGCGTCATGAACGCGCAAAGGTAGCCAGTTCGGTGGCCCACGCACTGCCGCACGCCACGCCAGAATGCGTCGGCGATTTAGAGCGACCAAGTTTTCGCACCTGGGCGAGGCAGTATTCGCCCAGGTGGGCCGATGAACAGTTCCCCCCGCGCGCTGTTATCGGCGCCTACTATCAACACTGCTTCCAGCTGTTACGTCAACGGGTACCGCCGGGCTGGACATTTGTGGAACTGGCATGTGCTCGCCAGATCAACCCCGCCGGCAGCCATCGCTGGCAGGTGGTTACCGATGAGCGCACCATCATTGTTGATGAACTGCTGCTTGCGGTCGGCCATGCGACAACGCATCCCGACCCCCTTACCGCAAAGATGATTGGCACCGATGCGGTGCGCTGTTTTCCGTCCCCCTATCCGCTTGCGCAACTAGGTGACCTCCCCGCTGGTGCACATGTTGCGGTTCGCGGTGCCGGATTGAGCTTTCTTGATATTGCCCTTGAGCTGACCGAAGGCCGTGGTGGGACGTTTCACCATGACGAGCGTGCGCCCACCCTGCTGCGCTATCAACCAAGCGGACGTGAAGTTGGCACGATTCTCCCACTTGGTCTCACCGGCCGTTTCGCGGAGGCAAAACCGCCGCGTCACCTGCTGACTGACGTCCTTAATGACGGCGAATTGGAGCGGTTGCTCACGCTGTTACACGAAGCTGAGAGTTTAGCGCGGGTATGTGAAATTATTGAACGCGCACTCGTGGGAATCGCGCTTCGGATTGGATTGAGCCAGCGGGATGTCACCGATTTTCTCACCCCACCATCACCCGGCCCCAACCGCGCAGCGCGGAGTTTGCTGGACTCGGTACAGGTGAGCCTCGGTATCAAGCGCCCAACATTTGCAGCATATGCGGGAGCGATGTGGGCCCACATCGCCGACGAGATTGTCGCGGTGGTCTCCCATATTCACTGGCCAAAACCACACTGGCAGAATTTTGAGCGGCTCATGCAGGCCTGCACACCGCATTCCTATGGGCCACCGCCCCTTGGGGCCCAAAAACTTGCGACCTTGATAACCGCGGGTGTCGTTGATCCCAGTTGGCTCGATCGGGGGATCTCACAAACACAGATCGGGCAGTTACATCGCAATGAGATTCAACTTGATGCGGTCATCGATGCGGTGCTGCCACCTGCGGGGTGGTGGTCACAGGCGTACCCGCAGCTGTCTGGCCTTGAAGAATATTTGGGGATGTGGCCAAAATTCGCTGAGACCATGGGACGTGATGGTGTGCGTATTGACCAGTGCGCTCGCGTCTTAGCGGCCACTGGTCGCCCCGTTGGGGGATTGGCCGCAATCGGGCGGATGACGAATAACTGGGTGTTGTCAAATGACACGCTTAACCGCGACGTCCATGATCATCCACAACGGTGGGCGACGTGGGTTCTGACCAAAACTGAACCACGAGTTTAGCCGCCCGGCTGTCGCTGATGATGGAAGCGGGATGTGGGGATCTCTTCGAAGGCGGTGGCGAAAACCGAGCGTCCTGTTAGCGTGGCGGCATGATGGTTGCACGTCCGCTCCCGATTTCGAGCGCTCCGATGGCCGGTGGCCCATCCACGCCGGCACTTGCCAAAGCTGTGAGCGCCGGCGGTGGGTTGGGATTTCTGGCCGCAGGTACGATCACCGCTGCTCAGCTAGCTGCAGACCTCACCTCAATGGCCGGCCATATCTATGCGGTGAATGTATTTGCACCGCAGCAAAGCGCTCCGAAGCAAGCGGATTTGGCGCATCTGGGAGATCTGGTTGCCGACGTGTACGCGCGCTATGACCAGCAGGTACCGGCGTGGCCAACGCCGGACCTGAGTAATCAATGGGATGCAAAACTGCAGGTCATCCTCACCGCGCCAACACCTCCGGTTGCCGTATCGGTGACTTTCGGATGTTTCACCAGCAGTGAGATTGAGCGATTGCATGCCGCGGGGATTGCTGCCTGGGTAACGGTGACCAATCCGCGTGATGCGGTACATGCCAGGGAGGTGGGTGCTGACGCGTTGGTGGTACAGGGACCCGAAGCCGGCGGACATCGCGGGACATGGGATATTTCCGCGCCAGCTGATGACCGTCCACTGCCCGAGCTGGTCAGGGCGGTGGTAAACACGGTGCCGCAACTGCCCGTGATTGCCGCTGGCGGGATGACCACTGCAGCCGATGTTGCCGATACCTTGCAGCTTCCGGGGGTGCAGGCGGTCTTAATTGGCAGTGCCTTCCTCCTGGCGACCGAGGCGGGAACGAGCGCAGCGAATCGGGAGATACTGCATGCTCACCTTGGTGAACGCGGGGAGGTAACGGTGGCAACGCGGGCTTTTTCCGGGCGGATTGCGCGTGGAATCAAGACGGCTTTTAGTCACCAGTACCCGCACATCCCGCCGGTCTATCCCTATGTCAATGCCCTCCTAGCACCGTTACGCACCATGTGTGCAGCGCGCGGGGACACGTCAGTCGCGTACTGTTTGGCGGGTAAAAATATCACGCAGATTCACGCGGCGTCGGCTGCAGAGATCCTCGCCTCGCTCACCCCTTAACTCTCCAGCCATTCCACCTGACCAGAGCCCAGATGATAGCCAGCGCCCACCACGACCAGGTCACCTGTTCGCAGCGGATCAGCTAAGACCTCCAGGGCGCGAATCCGCGCGACCACCGCGCCTACGGTGGGAAAGAGACCACCATCATCATTGGCGAGATAGGTGGTCACCGCATCGGTGAGCACGGCAAGCTGACCGGGGGTTTGCACCGATTCACCCGCACGGATCGCACGGCCCAGTGCTACGGCTTTGCAGCCTTCATGACCAAGGACCACGATGGCTTTGACGTGGGTGAGCAGATAGGCAAATTCCACTGATGCGGCGGCCGAGGGCGTGAGTACCTGACCACCATTACGCACAACAAACAGATCTCCAATTCCCTGGTCGAATATCACTTCCGGGCTCACACGCGAATCAGCACATGCCAGGACACAGGTGTGAGGGGCTTGGCCGACAAGGTGGTCGCGGCGCGCGGCCGCATCTTGGCGCGGATGGCGGGCACGAGCGGTGACGTAGCGATCATTGCCGCGGCGGAGCGCAGCCAGGGCTGCAGCGGGAGTGGACAAAGAAGACATGGAGCTATTTTATCTAGCTGACTAAAGCATCGGGAATGAATCGCTGCGTATTGCTACGGAGGTGGCGGTGAGGGGAGATCGGGATGATGAAGACCACCTCGCGCACGCAGCTACGGATATGGGGGAGCTGCGCTGCGCACCAGCGGAGCGCTATCACTACGTCGCGGCACGCGATGAGGTGTGATGGCGGAAACCAAAATGTCGTGCCCCTTTGGTGCCGGACGTACGGTGACGTGACCCTGAGGGAAAGCAGCAGTGCTTGGGGGCTGCGAGGTGAACCGGAGCCGTGCGGGTCGATGGGGCGCACCAATTCGCATCTATCGGCTGGGGAGAGCCGTTATTACCGGGGATCACCGCAGATAGATCCACCCCGATGATCAGGTCTTTGCGCAGTCGCGCTCATCAGTCATCACCAAAGTGAAGCCAGGCCAGCTGGCGGGCTGATGCGGCGGCGGATAAGCCACATCGACCACTATTACGAATTGTGATCAATGAATGAACCTGACTGAAGCGATAAAGATGCCGTGAATGCAAGAACTCAGCCTGATAGCACCGATTGTTACAGTTATCTCGCGCTCGAGACTCTAGACAAGCATCTGACTTGTCCCATACGCTCATAGTTAACGAGTCGCTGCGTGACACTCCCTCTTGAGCGGAACCGAGCGTGGTTCCACTCCACGTGAGCGCACTGCCCAATTCATCTATGCGGTAACACCAGTTACCCCAATACTCAGGAGTTCAGCGTGCAAGCAGTTATCCCTACCGGTGCGAGACATGAAGTCGATGTTGACGATATCTTCTTTTCCACCACCGATGCGCGTGGCGTGATTGAGCAGTCCAACGGGGTTTTTGTCCGCATGTCGCACTATGCTCATGACCAACTGGTCGGCGCCCCTCACAACCTCATTCGGCACCCAGAAATGCCTGGCGGTGCCTTTAAGGTGATGTGGGATACGCTGCAGGCCGGTAAGCCCTTCACCGCATATGTGCGTAATCTTGCTGCAAACGGAAGTGAATATTGTGTTTATGCAACCATCACGCCGCTCGCAGATGGAGGGTATCTTTCGGTTCGGATGCGACCAAACCGCGAGGACCTGTTCGAAACCGCCCTGGCAATCTACCAGCAAACGCGTGCCTATGAAGACGGTCTGCTGACCGACGGATATAACCGCCGGCAAGCTGCCGAGGCGGGAGCGTCAAAACTTGCACAGCTGCTTGCCTCCGGTGGTATCCCCACCTACGATGATCTGCAAAATTTTGCACTGCCCGCCGAAGTTGCTGCACATGAAGCACGTTCCAGTGGCTTTCCCTACCGACCGGCAGCACGTGGTGAGCTGCGTGCCATCCTCGATGACGTCCACGGGGCCTATCAGGAACTTGACGCCTGGATGGCACAGCAGGAAAAGCTAACGAAACTCGCCGATTCACTCAAGCAGGTCGGCCAACGTCTCGCCGGTGAGTTAGACGGCACGAATGTGACAGCTGAGACAATCGGGGTGCTGTCCGCTGCGGGCACCCGCTATGCATCTCTCATCCAACCCTTGGAATTGTGGATGCAAATGCAAGGGATTGTCTCCTCGAGTGTCAAACGGTTGCGCGCCACCCTCACCCGGTTGGAATCCAACTCAATTGATACCAGGTTTCGGGTCGCACTTGCCCGCTTGCACACGACGATGATGGCAAACTTTACCGCGGAACTTATCGATGGGGATGAATACTCCGATTACTCCCTGCCGGCTATTTCCACCCTCACCAGTGCCCTGCGTCAAGGGATTGCACAAATGGATGAGCAAACCGCGATGCATGCGCGCTTAACTGCCGATACTGCTGCCTCAATCGCCCAAACCATGTCGATCATGTCGATTCCGCGTGAATTATTGATGCTGTGGCAGCAAACCGCTGGCCAGAGTGTCTTGCCCAGGGAAGTGGCAGCCGTGGTGCCGGCCATTACTGAACGAATTGACCGCGCCGGTGACGCGGTCAGTGAACTTGATCGGCTAGCCAAACAGTGCCGTGATATCCGCCGCCACGATTCGACGAGATTACTCAGTGCCGTTCGGCGCATTGGTGAGCGAGCAAATCTGCTCGCGGGCTAAACATTCATGCCGTCAGGTGGGCAACGGTGAGGCAATCGCCGCGATTTCCGGCACAATAGGGGAAGCGAAGATGAGGAGTTGTGCCGATGCACCAACCACTGGTGGTGGGCGTTGCCGGCGGAAGCGGGAGTGGGAAAAGTACACTGACGCGCGCGCTGCAGCGCCACTTCCCACAGCAATGCCAGGTGGTCTACCACGATCGCTACTATCGCGATCATGCGGATCTGAGCTTCGAGCAGCGCTGTCAGGTCAACTATGACGAGCCGGAAGCATTTGATAATGCGCTGTTTGTCACGCACCTGCAGCAACTGATCGCAGGGCAGGCAGTTGACTGTCCACACTACGACTTTCCCACCCACCGGCGCACTGCGCAGGTCACGCGACTGCAGTGCGCACCGGTGATCGTCGTTGAGGGAATTCTGATTTTGGCGATCAGGGAGATTCGGGAGCTGCTCGATATCAAAATCTTCGTTGACACCGATGCGGATGTGCGGCTACTGCGGCGGATTCGGCGTGATTACGTTGAGCGGGGCCGAGATTTCGAATCGGTTGCCACCCAGTACCTCTCGACCGTCAAACCCATGCACGCCCTGCACGTCGCACCATCAAAAGCGATGGCAGACATCATCATTCCCGAAGGGGGACACAACCTGGTGGCACTGGAAATGCTGGTGCACCGGATCAATAGCGCTCTTGGATATCCTAAAGGCGAATTTCGAGCATGAAGAGGAAGCAGATGCCCACAATTATCTACACCCACACCGATGAAGCCCCAATGTTGGCCACACATTCGCTGTTGCCGATTGTCAAAGCCTTTGCTGCAACTGCCGATGTGCAGGTAGAAACCCGTGACATCTCCCTAGCTGGACGAATCTTGGCAGCCTTTAGCGACCTCCTGCCCGAAGATCAGCGGGTAAATGATGCGCTTAGTGAACTCGGGGCGCTGGCGAAAACGCCGGAGGCCAACATTATTAAACTGCCAAATATTTCTGCTTCCATCCCCCAGCTGAAAGCAGCGATTGCCGAGCTGCAAGCTCAGGGTTTTGCCCTGCCCGACTATCCAGATGCACCGACAACGCCGGAGGAAAATGACGCCCGCGCTCGCTATGACGCGGTCAAGGGTAGCGCAGTGAACCCGGTATTACGTGAAGGTAACTCCGATCGCCGCGCACCGGTGGCGGTGAAGAACTATGTGCGCAAACACCCCCACCGGATGGGACAGTGGAGTGCCGATTCGAAAACCCGGGTTGCAACTATGGGGGAGGCAGATTTTGCCACCAATGAGAAGTCCGTGGTGATCGACGGTGATGATGATCTGACGATTAAACTCGTGGACACCAACGGGAAAGAAACGGTGTTGAAAGCCTCCTTGCCGGTGAGCGATCGTGAGGTGATCGATGCGACGGTATTGTCAGCAGCCGCACTCGATACATTCCTCACCCGCCAGGTGCAGGCCGCAAAAGCTGAGGATGTGCTGTTTTCGGTACACCTGAAAGCGACCATGATGAAGGTCTCGGACCCCATTATTTTCGGACATGTGGTGCGCGCCTATTTCGCTGATGTTTTTGCAACCTATGGTGAGCAATTACGCGCGGCAGGTATCAGTGCGAATGACGGATTGGGAACCATCTTTGCCGAGCTGGAAAAACTCGACAATGGTGCTGAGATCCGCGCTGCCTTTGACCAGGCATTACAGGATGGCCCACGGCTTGCCATGGTGGATTCCGATCGCGGGATCACCAACCTGCACGTTCCCAGTGACGTGATTATTGACGCCTCGATGCCCGCAATGATTCGCAATGGTGGCCACATGTGGGGTCCACGTGGGGAAGAAGACGATACGCTCGCGGTAATTCCCGACTCGTCATATGCCGGGGTTTACCAGGCGGTTATCGAAGATTGTCAAACACACGGTGCCTTGGATCCCACCACGATCGGCACCGTCCCGAATGTGGGATTGATGGCGCAAAAAGCCGAGGAATACGGCTCGCACGATAAGACATTTGAAATTCCAACAGCCGGTCGGGTTCAGGTGGTAAATCAGGCCGGTGAGGTACTGCTGGAACACGAGGTTGCCGCCGGTGATATTTGGCGGGCATGCCAAACCAAGGACGCGCCGATTCGTGACTGGGTGAAACTCGCGGTAACGCGCGCTCGCATTTCCGAGACGCCCGCGGTTTTCTGGCTCGATGAGCGCCGCGCCCACGATCGGATTTTGCGCGAAAAGGTGGAAGCCTACCTGCCCGAGCACGATACTGACGGTCTCGATATTCGCATCCTCAACCCGGTGGAGGCCGCCAAGCTATCGGTGCAGCGGATGCGAGCAGGAAAAGACACAATCTCGGTGACCGGTAACGTGCTGCGCGATTACAACACCGACCTGTTCCCGATCCTCGAGCTCGGCACGAGCGCGAAAATGCTCTCGGTGGTGCCACTGATGAACGGTGGTGGCCTGTTCGAAACCGGTGCGGGTGGCTCCGCTCCCAAACACGTGCAACAGCTGATTAATGACAACTACCTGCGCTGGGATTCCCTCGGTGAATTTCTTGCCCTGGCGGAATCCTTACGTCACCTGGCACGTTCGAGTGATAATCCCCGCGCGAACGTCTTGGCTGCGGCGCTGGATGCGGCAACTGAACGGGTGCTCAACGAAGGCAAATCACCGGCGCGCCGTCTCGGTCAGATCGATAACCGTGGCTCGCACCTGTATCTCGCGGCCTACTGGGCCGAAGCGTTGGCACGTCAGGAAGCAGATGCAAAGCTGGCGCAAACCTTCAGCCCGGTGGCGGCAAAACTCGCCGACCTGGTCGACGATGCGAATGCCGAGCTGATCGCTCAGCAGGGACAGGCGGTTGATATTGGCGGCTACTACCGTCCCGATGCGGAAAAAACCACCGCGGTGATGCGCCCCGAAAGCGCGTTCAACGCGGTGATCGATGCGTTGAAGTAACGGGGACCGTGGGTGGCGGGCTCGGGTTAACTCGAGCCCGCCACCTGTGATTTCAGCTGGATCGCACCCCGGCTGGTGGGTGTGATTGCTAGGCTAGTTGCACGATCTCAAGGTGAAGGACGCGACCGTGGGTGTACCGAAAATTATTCAAGTTATCGCTGGATGGGCAGTCCTGGCTGTTATTACCATGCTGGGAGCATTCCGCTATTACGCCTCGTTTGCCGACTACATGTTCACCCAGATCCCCACGTTGGTCCTGCAGCTGCTGTTTATGATTTTCTTCATCTACATTGCTCCGGCCTGGGCAACACGTAATGAACGTGATCTGCGTGGACAGGAGCGGTTACGCAAAGCCGTGTTGATTTTCTTTATCGCGGTAGTCCTTGCGGTGATTGCCTCGGCAATATTTTTCTTGTGGGTTCCCACCGCGGGAGTGTAACGAGATGGTGGGGTGGTGAGCTGCTGGCTGACCTAGCTGCCGCTCACGACACTTCCCACACCGGCGATCCGCGAGTTCTTTCAAGGCGATGTGGCAGCAATTGAAGGATTGCCCTCGCACCCGTGAGTTAACCTAGGCGCATGCACGAGACGTCAACACCTGCCGCTTCGAATCGGAGCGGCGATATTTTTTCTTCGCTCCACACCTTTGTTTCCACCCCGCGCCTTACCGCACTGGTCGCAACACGTGGTGACCATCCGCGGATCGTCGCCTCACTTTGCGCACTAAATGATGCGCAAAATGCCTACAGTACGCGCCTGGTGGAACTTGACACGGATGGGAGTGGTGCCACCACACTCACCCGGTCGCACGAGGGTGAAAATCTCGTCGCTCTCGGTGAGCGCGGAGAAGTGTATTTCACTTCCAAACGCCGTGACGAGGGCGGCGATGATGACCTGGAGACCGCCGTGTGGATGCTCCCACCGCGTGGGGAAGCGCGGGTGGTGCTGCGCCGTCCCGGAGGCATTGACGCGCTTAGCTGCAAAGGTGGCACACTGTTCATCACTGCGCAGCAACTGCCAAGCTGCGACGATGAGGCAACTCACCGCGAGGTGATGAAGGCCCGCAAAGATACCAACGTCAGCGCCATCCTCTACGAGGATTTTCACACCCGCTATTGGGATCACGACCTCGGTCCGACAGCGCCGCGCGTATTTACGGCGAATGTCCCGCCACTCGATGTCCCACAGGTGGAGATTCCCGCGAGTAAGGACGAGGAGACAACCGAAAACGACAGCGGTGAAATCTCGCTCACCGCGCTGCCCAAAACGCCGGGACTTTTACAGCAGCTGAGCGTCAGTGACGACGGGAGGACGCTGCTGGCAACGGTGATGGAACTAAGGGCCGGGACGACGCAACGCTCATCTGTCTACCGGTGGCGCAAAGGCGAGGCGGACTGGCAGCCATTTGCGCTCGCCCCGGCAATCAGTGGGGAGAGCGGCGATCAGCTGATGAGTTGTGCCGCCGGAGCGATCAGTCCGAGCGGTAAGCGCGCCCTGATTGTGGTGGACACCGGGAACTTCGATGGTGCGCCCTTTACCTGCTGGCTGGAAGTTGCAGATCTGACCAGTGGGAAGCGGCGGCGGATCGCGCCCGATTTTTCCGACTGGCCTAAGTCACACTGCTGGCTAGATGATGACACCGTTATTTTTGATGCGGACCGCACTGGCCGCGCCAGCCTCTACCGCGCGCGCCTGAGCGAGGATGGCGACGAGGTGCGGCTGGTGACCGATGATGATTACACCTACCGGCTCGCCGATCCGATCAACGACCACGAAGTTGCGGCGCTGCGCAGCTCGATTACTACCCCTCCCGTTGCAGTCGCGGTTGATACCAGTGACGGGCGCGTGCGAGAACTCACGCAAATCACCCCCACCATCACCCCGGCGGGGCGGCTGACCGAAGTGGAAGCAACCGCGCAGGATGGTACGGCGCTGCGCGCTTGGCTGCTGCTGCCTGCAGAAATTCCCACCGGCGGTGCACCGTTGGCAACATTCGTGCACGGCGGTCCGTGGGGGTCGTGGAATGACTGGACGTGGCGCTGGAATCCCGGTCCGTTTGTCAACCGCGGCTACGCGGTGCTGCTGCCCGACCCGGCAATTTCCACCGGCTATGGCCAAGCGATGATTGACCGAGGCAATGATGAACTCGGCGGCGCGCCCTACACCGACCTGCTGGCATTGATCGCTGCCACCGAGGCACGTGAGGATATTGATTCGTCTCGCACCGCCCTGCTCGGTGGTTCCTACGGCGGCTACATGGCCAACTGGATGGCGGGACATACCGGGAAGAAATTCCGCTGTATTGTCACCCACGCCTCCTTGTGGAACCTCGATGCGATGGGGCGCACTACCGATAATGGGGTGTGGCACGAATGGACAAATCCCACCCAGGAGAAAATCTATTCACCCCACCGCTTCGCCGGGCAGATTGCGGTACCGATGCTGGTAATCCACGGTGATAAGGACTATCGCGTCCCCCTTGGACAGGGCCGCGCCCTGTGGCACGCCCTGCTGCGTGATTCCAAAGCACGGGGCCACAAGTTCCTCTACTATCCCGATGAAAACCACTGGATCAGCACGCCGAATAACTCGGCGCTGTGGTACGAAACGGTGCTGGCTTTCCTTGACCATCACGTGCGTGAGCAGCCATGGCAACGCCCGCGACTTCTCGGTTAGGGGTACGCCATCCCGGTTTGTTGACGCTCGCGCTGGCAGCTTCGCCGCGGTGGGTTAGGCTAAAAGGATGAAAATCGGTCTGCAGCGGGCAACGTGGGTGCGCGACTATCCAGAATCTACCCTCAGTTCGCTTACCACTACCGATACCCTCCAACGGGCAAGTGCGACCGTGGCAGCCAATCGGGTACGTACCGCGGTCGCGGCAGCCGATGGGCAATCAATTATGGCTACGGTCCGCCCGCTAACCTCCAAACGGGTGGAACATGTGCGCGTCAGCCATGTTGATGGTCAACTTTCGGGTACCTGTTCATGTCAGCGCGAAACCAAGCGGGGACTGTGCCAACACCAACTCGCAGTTATCTTAGCCGCGCGTGCTGACCAGCACCGCGGACCGGAGGACCAACAGCTGAGGCCGACCACCAACCGGCCACCACACCAGCCCGGTGATTCCCCCATCTTGCAAACATCACGGCCGATCAACCCCCATCGCAAAGCGGTCGGATTAGAAGTTGATCTCGTTGGAGGCGAACACGTGATGTTGCGGCCATTACGGCCCACTGGTGTCGATAAGTGGCGTGCCAGTGGAAACGGGTGGCGTGATTTCACAAACCCGCACGGGGTGCGGTGGGCTAGTGAAGCCCAAGCTGATGCGATCTTTGATCTCTACCAGCTGTTCCTCTCGGCCGAGCGCACCACTTTTGCCTACGGGTCACGGAAGGTTTTCGCCGAAACCCTCAGTGCACAACTGTGGCCGGCGCTGCGAGCTGCCGTTGCTGCCGGGGTCAGCCTGATTGGGGGGACGGGGTTGGCCAATCGCCGCGTTGTGCTCGCTGAGGAGGCAATCACCCCACATCTTGATGTCACCCGGCGTGATGACGGGGCGCTTGCCATCGAGTTCACCTGCGCCACCGCGGAAGTGGGCACGCGGATGATCCCCCTGGGCCGACCGATGCACGGGGTGTTGATTGTTACCAAATCCGGTGCGCGGTTACAGCCTTTTATCACGGCGCTACCGCCTGCGGTACGCCATATTGCCGCAGCTGGTGTGCGCTACTATCCGCGCACCGATGTGGCCCGTGCCCTCGCCTACGATATTCCGCGCCTCGCGTTACACCTGCCGCTGAGGTCATCGGATGATTCGGTCGCCCTCCCACAGACAACCCGGCCTGATATTTATCTCAGTGCTCGTCTTGTGGCCGATACGAAACCCCATATTGTCCTTACCTGGCAGGTGAAGGCACGCGGTATCGATCCGCAGATCCTCGCGGAGGATATCGCTCCGGAAGTGTTGCGTGCCGTGAAACTGAGCGCACCGCAATCGCTCACCTCGCTGCTGCCAACCACCACACCCGAGGTGATTGCAAGCGAGGCTGATGAGCTGAGTGAGGTTTGTTGGCGCACACACGCGATCGGCGAAGCCGCCTGCGCTCGGGTGCGCACCGAATTGTTTACCTGGGCGGCACACGCCCGGGGGATCCGCGTGGTAGGTCAGCCGCTGGCAGATATTGCCCCAACGGCAAGTGCCACCACGGTTGATATCGCAGCTGCTCCCACCAACGTTGCTACCAGTCAGGCTGCCTGGTTGGATCTTGATATCCAGGTGCGCATCGACGGGCAGATTGTGCCCTTTGAACTGGTCTTCCGCGCCCTGGTAAGTGACGCGGAACAGCTGTATCTACCCGGTGGTCAGTGGGTGGATTTGACTACCGGTGAACTCGACGCGTTACGTACGCTCCTCGCGGCGACCAAAGATGGCACCGAAGCGGATGTCACCGCGGGACGGGTGAGTGTTTCCAGCTTTGATAGCCAAGCGGCGCGCGCGGTGGAAATACTCGGCGGCAGTGACGATGCCCGGACCTGTCAGTGGATCGCTAACTTGCAGGAACTGACCGCTATTGAACATGATGATGGCGCCTTAGAGCTCAAAGCACCGATCAATGCCGAGTTGCGTGACTATCAACGCCGCGGTGTCACCTGGGCGCTCACCCTGGTGCGCGCGGGATTGGGTGGAATCCTCGCCGACGATATGGGACTTGGGAAAACCCTGCAGCTGTTGGCGGTGATTGCCGAGATGCGGGCCACTAACCCGCAGGCGCCGCCGGTATTGGTGATCGCACCCACCTCGGTGATTAGTGGATGGGTGGAACAGGGGGCACAATTCACCCCGCAACTGCGGATCCACGCGCTTTCTCGCTCACTGACGGCCAGCGGTCAGCAACTGGAGGGATTAGCCGCCGGAATCGATGTTTTGGTGACCTCCTATGCGCTGGCACGCATTGATGCCCAGGCGTTGGCGGATTACGAATTCTCACTCTTGCTGCTCGATGAGGCCCAGTTTGTGAAGAATCCGGCAGCGAAAACCTTCCATGCGATCCGCGATATTCCAGCGCGCACGGTCATTGCGATGACCGGGACACCGCTTGAGAACTCACTGCTGGACCTGTGGGCGATTTTCACCCTGGTGGCTCCCGGATTGCTGGGAACCAAGAAGCAATTTCACACGCGGTTTCGCCAACCGCTAGAAAATGATGGCGGTGACGAGAGGGCGCGTCAGCGGGCACACCACCAATTACACGCACGTATTTCCCCATTTATGTTGCGGCGTACCAAAAGTGAAGTTGCCAGCGAGCTACCGGCAAAACAGGAGCAGATCTTGGCGGTACACCTGTCTGAGGCTCACCGTGAACGCTATGAGCGGCAGTTACAAATTGAACGCCAGCACGTCCTGGGACTGCTCGGTGATGCCGATCGTAACCGGGTGCGGATTTTGAAATCCCTGACGATTTTGCGGCGCCTCGCCCTTGACCCCCAGCTGGCCCCGGCGGAAAGTGACGATGAGGAGTTTGAGCAAAGCGGTGGCGCATCGGCGAAAACCGACACGCTGTTGCGCTATGTGCGTGAGGTGGTTGCGGAAGGCCACCGGGTGCTTGTCTTTTCACAGTTCACCACCTATTTGCACCTGATTGCTGCCGAGTTGGATAGCGCGGGAATGTCCTATTGTTATTTGGATGGCGCAACGCGCAATCGCGCCGGTGAAATTGAGCGGTTTCGCGCCGGCACGCCAATCTTTTTAATTTCGTTAAAAGCCGGCGGTTTCGGTTTGAATCTGACCGAAGCAGACTACGTTTTCATGATGGACCCGTGGTGGAATCCGGCAGTGGAAGAACAGGCAATTGACCGTACCCACCGGATTGGCCAGACCCGCCCGGTCAATGTTTACCGCCTGGTTGCCACCGGCACGATTGAAGAAAAAGTGTTGGCACTACAGGAACGCAAACGGCAACTATTTGCTGACGTAATCGGCGATGGGCAGGCCTTCGGCAGGGGGAAACTCTCAGCGGAAGATATCCGTTCGCTGCTTGAGGAAGACTAGGGCTGGAGATAGCGCAGGTGGCATCTCCTGCGGTGACGGGCGGCTGCATCCGCTGGTATCACCGTGGCAGCGTTGATGTTATCGCTCAGTTTCAATTGGGCAGCTATAGCGCATCTTCACCAGGGATTCACCGGCGATCTTATAGGTGCCACGGGTGGATTCTTGGCGCATACCATTGTGGCGGAAGAAGGTACGTCCGGCCGAATTATTCTTCAACACCCACAAAACCAACCGCCGACAGCCCAGCTGTTTGGCGGCAGCTTTCGCTTTGGAAAGTAGCGCCTGTCCCGCGCCGCGTCGCTGTGCAGCTGGGTGGACATAAATCGCCATCAACTCGGCGTCATCATTGGAGGAATCTTCATCACGTGAGGGACCGATGATGGCAAAACCGACGATCTCGTTGTTGATTTCGGCAACAAAGTAGTGCACCGGTGAGACTCGTCGTAACCGGCGGTGCAGTGCGGAGGCACGGTCAGCAATAGACAGTGAGTCCAATACTCGCTGCGGCATGATCCCGCGGTAGGTCTCTTTCCACGCGGCAACGTGCACCTTGGCGACATCGGTGGCATCGGCCGGGGTCATGAACCGAACGTTTACGCGCGGGCGACCGGTGCGTGAATGGCGACGACCAAGCGTCATCTGCTCCTCCAAACTCCCGTCTGGTTGGTGGCAATCATCAGTGTAACTGTTTGTAAAGTTATCAAGGTGACCGTGATTTTACCGGGCTTTCGATTCGCGGTAGGTGTTAGAGCAAGAACTCAAAGACCGGTGAATCAGGCGCAAGTTTCTCAATTTGTAGCGGTGAGGTGGCCATCCGTTCCAGCAGTGGTGGCAAGGCGGTGGGACTGGCAATATCGATGCCCACCAGCGCCGGTCCGGTTTCCCGGTTTGTTTTCTTCGTGTACTCGAACAGCACAATGTCATCATCGGTGCCAAGCGTGTGATCCAAGAAGGTGCGCAGCGCCCCGGGCTGCTGGGGGAAGGTCACTAAGAAGTAGTGGCGCAGTCCCTCGTGTACCAGGGAGCGTTCCAACACATCGGCATAGCGGGAAACATCATTATTCCCACCCGAGACCACCGCGACAATACCGCGTTCGCGGTCAATATCTGGCAGATAGCGACGTACCGCTGCCGAGGCGAGCGCACCGGCCGGTTCGGCAATAATCCCTTCGGTTTGATACAGGTCAAGCATCTCGGTGCATACCGCCCCAATCGGTACGCTCACAACGTGATCAAGGAGGTCGGAGAGCAGCCGGTAGGGGAGCGCGCCGACACGACCGACCGCAGCGCCATCCACAAAGGGGTCAATCTGGTCGAGTTTTACCGGGTGACCAGCCTGCAGTGCCGCCTGCATTGAGGCGGCACCTTCGGGTTCGGCGCCAATGATGGTGATCGAGGGATCCACATGTTTGCACCACAGCGCAATTCCCGCTGCCAGCCCACCGCCGCCCACGGGCACCACGATCGTGCCGATTTGGGCTGACGCCTGATCAAGGATCTCTTTCCCAACGGTTGCTTGACCTAAAATCACCTGTGGATGGTCAAAAGGCGGAACGTAGGTGGCACCTGCCTCGCGCGCATAGGCCTGGGCTGCTTCACTGGTTTCATCGAAGGTGAGTCCACCGATGACCTGTTCAATCCACTGGCCACCGATGGCAGCGATCCGATCACGTTTTTGCCGCGGCGTGGTGGTCGGTAAAAACACTTTCCCACGAATGCGTAACTGGCGGCAGGCAAAGGCCACCCCCTGCGCATGATTACCGGCCGATGCGCAGGCAACCCCACCCTGACGGTCAGTGGCACTGAGTGCCGAAATCATCGTGTAGGCGCCACGCACCTTATAGGAACGGCCCACCTGGAGATCTTCGCGTTTCAAATACACCGGGGTGCGTAACTCGCCCGAGAGCCGTAATGATAGGTCAAGGGTGGTCTGTCGGATGGTCATCCCTAATCGCTGTGCAGCCCCCACGACGTTGGCAGGAGTGAGATCGCTATGCATATCGCAAAGTTTCCCACAGGGGAGGCCGCGTGGGCGCCCGATTTCGCCATCAGGACGCTGGCAATCTTTCACCGGGCAGATCACCGGGCTACGATAGCGGTATGGATGGTGATCATTTCGGTGATTTTGAATACGAACGCCGCTTTTTTGTGCGTGAGCTCCCCACCGACATCACCGCCAACCAACACCCGTCGGTGATCATCCAGGCCTATTTATTAGCGGCCGATGGCTATGCGGTGCGGATCCGTGGCCAAGCTAGTGACGTCGCCGAGTTACCTGCCCCAACCGATCCGAGTGATCAGGTCTTAGCTGCCATTGCCCCGCATTTTAACTTCTGTGCCCTCACCGCCAAGGGACCCTATGTTGGGGGCACGCGGTATGAAGCCGAGCGAGAACTCGATGCGAGCGTGTGCTACCAGATGCTCAAACGTGCTGGCGCGCGGATAACGAAACTGCGCTATTCGGCGTGGCTGGGTGAAGACGGTTGGGTGATCGACCAGTTTTTGGGCGCAAATGCCCCCCTGATCATCGCCGAATGTGAACGCGGTGGCCCGGTTGTTGACCTGGCAATCCCCGCATTTTGCTTCCATGAGGTGACCGCTGACCACCGGTTTTCTAACGACTACCTCTCCGGGCAGCCCTACCGGCAGTGGGCCTATCATTTTGAAGAAGAACTTGCGGTATCGGGGCCGTCATTTATCACCGAATTTGGTACCAATACCCACCTGCAACCCTAGTGACGTTGGCGCCGCAGCGCCCAGATGAGTAAACCCGCCACCAGCAGGGTTGCCGCGAGGAGCACCGCCA
>JAUNVN010000186.1 GCA_030537655.1 Bowdeniella nasicola
GGCCGACATTGTCGTTGGTACCCACGCGCTCTTTTCAGATGATGTCACCTTTGCTGATCTTGCACTTGCGGTAGTTGATGAACAGCATCGCTTCGGGGTGGAACAGCGTGACGAGTTACGCCACACGGCCACCGGTGCCACGCATATGTTGCACATGACCGCCACCCCGATTCCGCGCACGATTGCGCTGACAGTCTTCGGTGATCTTGACACCTCGGTGCTGCAACAACTCCCGCACGGGCGCGCGGGTGTTCACACCTATCGTGTTCGCGAAGATAATCCCACCTGGATGGAACGAATGTACGCGCGTCTGGGGGAAGAAATCGCTAATGGTGGGCGCGTATTTGTTGTCTGCGCGCGTATTGATCCAACCGAGGCGGCAGGCGACGATACGCGACAATTGCACACGGTAGCTGAGATGGTCGACCATTTGCATGCGCAACCACCGCTGGCAGATGCCACGATCGGGATGTTGCACGGGCGGATGAAACCGGAAGAAAAAGACCGGGTGATGGCGGATTTTATTGCCGGTTCCACCCAGATTCTCGTGTCGACGACCGTCATTGAGGTTGGCGTTGATGTGCCGAGCGCAACCGCGATGGTGATTTGGGATGCGGACCGGTTCGGACTGGCTCAACTCCATCAGCTGCGTGGACGCATTGGTCGCGGGGTGCATCCCGGGATTTGTTTTGTGATCGACCCGGGCAGCACAACCGGGGGAATCGCGGTGAAACGACTTGAGACCTTCACCTCCACCACCGATGGGTTCGCCCTGGCGGAGGCGGATGTGGAACTGCGGCGTGAAGGCGATGTGCTCGGTGCCCAACAGTCAGGATTCCGCTCGGGGTTGCGGGTCTTGTCGGCCCTACGTGATGGCGACATTATTGCCAGTGCCCGGCGCGCTGCTGGCGAGATCGTCACCAAGGATCCGACACTGGCGAGCTATCCGGCGCTGGCCGCTGCAGTGCAAACCCTGAGCGATGCCGGTGACTATTTGGAGCGGACATGACCCGAATTATCGCTGGACGCTATCGTGGCTTGCGCCTGCACGTTCCCGTTCGCGGCACGCGCCCGACCAGTGAGAAGGTGCGCGAAGCGGTCTTTTCTACCCTCACACACACCGGACTGCTGGAAGATGGTCGGATTGCAGATCTGTGCGCCGGCTCGGGAGCACTGGGACTGGAAGCGCTTTCGCGCGGGGCAGCTCACGTAGATTTTGTTGACGCCCATCGACGGGCAGCGGCTGTCATCCGCACCAACCTCGTCCATGTGGATGCGCATGCGGATGCCAGGATCTACCCACAAACCCTGCGCCAGTTCTTCGACCATCACCACCTGCACCCCTGGGACATCGTCTTTTTGGACCCACCCTATGACCAGGCCGCCACCCTCACCGCGCAGACGATGGCGGCGATTGCCGCTGGCGACCTGTTGGCACGCGGTGGCTTGATGGTGGTGGAGGCCGCGAAAACAACCCGCATCACCCCGGTGAGAGGTTGGCAGGTATGGAAAGAAAAAACCTACGGGGATACGGCCGTGTGCTACCTGGAGCGAGCCGCGGTTGCGTAACGTGACTACGGGTGTGGCGCTGGCACTAAGGGCCCATTAGGGTGGAGCTATGACTACTACCGCTGTGTGTCCTGGCTCCTTCGATCCGATCACCCTCGGGCACGTTGATGTCATCGAGCGCGCCAGAACCATGTTCGATAATGTGATCGTGGCGGTTGCCTACAATTCTGCAAAACAGTCCCTGCTGGAACTTGACGTGCGCGTCGAGCTAGCTCGTGCCGCCTGTCAACATATCGATAATGTGCGCATTGAAGCCATACCGGGATTGCTCGCTGATTTTTGTGCGAGTGAGCAGGTCACCGCGATTGTCAAAGGTCTGCGTGGGTCAGCAGATTTTGATGCAGAACTAGCCATGAGCCTGATGAATCGGCACCTTTCGGGCGTCGAGACGGTCTTCATTATGGGGGATCCGCGCTACAACCACGTGGCCAGTTCCCTGGTGAAAGATATTGCCCGCCACGGCGGTCCCATTGATGAGCTCGTTCCCGAGGCGGTCCAACGCGCCTTGGAAAACCACTTTCAGCGTTGAACCATGGCTGGCAGCGAACTTGAAGAGCTCCGCGCCCTTTTGACCGCCCTCGCCGGGACTATCCGCCAGGCGAAGCCGCTGCCGATGAGTGCATCGGTACGGATCAATCGCGCTGAAGTGCTCGCAATATTAGAACGCGCAAAAACCCTCATCCCCGCTTCCGAACAGCCCGATGAGATTGCCGCACCCGGCGTTGCTGATACGCTCGCCCAGGCACGTCAGCACGCCGATGAGATCCGCGCTGCAGCACGCAAACAGGCCGAAACCCTCTTGGAACACACCGATAGTGTGACCGCGGCAAACGAACGCGCTAGGGAACTTGAAGCGGCGGGCAAGGCACGCGCCGATGCGCTGGTGCGCGGCGCGCAGGAGTATTGTGACAAGGCATTAGCGCAATTGGAGGATTCACTCCACCAGATCTTGACCCAGGTCAATTCCGGGCGGCAGGTCCTCGCCAGGCAACTGCACGAACATGCCGCCCAGACAGACGAATCCGATGAAAGGACACCATGACCACCTCCGCCCACTGGCGAATCAACCTGGACGAACTCGGGGCTCGCCCCGGGTCGTCACTGCGCATCGAGCGCACCATTACGCTGCCCGAAGGTTGGGGGACCGACGTGGTGGGATTTCGCGCCGGCAGCGAATTGGAGCTTGACGGGAGTATCGATCGGGTCCTCGATGGGGTGTATTGCCACCTGCACGTCAGCGGCGACGCAGCAGGTGAATGTGTGCGCTGTCTGCGCCCGGTCACCGTGCCGGTACGCGCGGCGATCAACGAGATGTTCTTTAATCAACGCGCGATTGACCAGATGCGTGCCGAAGGAGATGACGATACCGAAGATCTTTACCTCATCAGCGACGATGTGATCGATGTGGAACAGGCTGCACGCGATAACCTGATTGCCGATTTTCCCTTTCAGCTACTATGCGAAGCTGACTGCCCGGGACTGTGCCCTCACTGCGGTATCGATATGCGTCAGGCTGATGCTGACCACCACCACGAGAT
Source organism: Bowdeniella nasicola (assembly GCA_030537655.1). GTDB lineage: Bacteria > Actinomycetota > Actinomycetes > Actinomycetales > Actinomycetaceae > Bowdeniella > Bowdeniella nasicola_B. Next base: position 3,108 of record JAUNVN010000186.1, read on the forward strand.
CATCGATCCGAGGTGGGCGAAATTAGCGGAACTGGCCAAAGTAATTGAGG
>JAUNVN010000187.1:0-1680 GCA_030537655.1 Bowdeniella nasicola
CCCGTTCCTACCGCGAGCTTGTCAATGCGCCAACAATTGCACAGATGTGGGCGCAGATGAGTCAGGAAGTGGCGGTGGGGCAATACCTGGATGTGTATCAGTCGACCCTTCCGCTGGAAAATACCCCCGACGCTCTCGCGAGTGCACTGAGCGTGGTGCGCCACAAATCGGGACGCTATTCGGTCGAACACCCCTTGGCCCTCGGAGCTGCAATAGGCGGTGGTAGCGACGAACTGGTCACGCAATTACGTCAGGTGGGAGCCGCCCTGGGCGAAGCATTTCAGATGCGTGATGATGACCTCGGCGTCTTTGGCGATCCCGCGAAAACCGGCAAACCTGCCGGTGACGATCTGCGCGAAGGAAAACGCACTCCTCTAATCGCGCTCACACTTCAGCGGGCAAACCCCGCACAGCTCGCACTGCTACAAAGACACCTGGGAGATGCGACCATCACCGCGGAAATCGTTGAACAGTTGCAAGAGGTGATCGAACACAGTGGTGCTCGTGCAGCCCATGAAGAGCTGATCGACCACCGCCGCCACCTGGCCTTATCCCTGCTTGAAGAGATTCCCGATGCGCAAGGTGAAGGAATTGCCGCGGTGCGCCACCTCGCACATCAACTGACAGACCGTCGCAGCTAAAGCGCGGTCGAAATAATGGCTCGCCGCACCGCGTGAATATGCCCCGTACAAAGTTCAACTAGAGGAATCGCCCCCACTTCGGCGTTATAGGTCGCCAACCAAGCGAATGCCTCACCGTGGGTTAACCCCACGTCACGCAGTGCAGTATAGGTTCCGATAATTGCCGGGTGCGGCATGAGAGTGCCTTCCCCTTCAGGGTCAACCACCAAACATATCCGCGGAATAACGACCTGATCATCAACGTGTAATTCTACAAGCTGACCCTGGCGTGCCCAGCTGCGGACCTTATAGTCCGTAACTTCCATCAACGTAGCGGCTTCGTGACGTGTAAGGAGAGGAGAAAGTGCTGCTGTATCCACACCCGCAGTTTATAGTGCACCGGCTTGCAGCAACAATTTACTGAAATTATCACGTACCGCAACATTTGCCTATCCGACGCGCCGACGCGTAGAGTCACAATGAACACATTAGGCACATTAGTTTCTTGTGTCACACCAGGCACACGACAATCGCGCCCCTCGAACCAGATGAAGGATCACAATGACTGCACGCTCTACAGGCGTCGCCATTGCTGCGCTCGCTGGAATGGTTGCACCGGTGATCACCGCGGCACCTGCGGGCGCCGCCACACCACCCACGGCTGCTCCGCAGGCTGCAACCAGTGGCCTGCCGGCAACTCCGACCGCAACTTACCGAGTAATGCCTGGCGATACCCTCACCAGCATTGCTGCAAAGTTCAAGGTGAATTTGCATGAGCTTGCCCGTATCAATAACTTGACCAATCCGAACCGGATTTACCCAGGCCAGGTGTTGCAGATTCGTGCACCGCGCACGACTGCGGGGAAGGCACCTGCCGCGCCAAAATCTAGCGCGCCTGTGGGCAAACCTGCCGCAAGCTATACGGTAAAAGCGGGCGATACTCTCAGTGGGATCGCGGCGAAGCTCAATACGTCGGTTGCTCAGTTACAACAGGCAAACCGACTCACCAATCCGAACCGGATTTACCCAGGCCAGGTGTTGCAGATTCGTGCACCGCGCA
>JAUNVN010000187.1:1780-3128 GCA_030537655.1 Bowdeniella nasicola
CCACTAAACCAGCACCGGGTAAACCGGCGCCGGCCAAACCCGCTGGAAATAAACCAGCAACCCCCACAGCCGCAACCAGCTATACGGTAAAAGCGGGCGATACTCTCAGCGCAATCGCGGCGCGCCACCAGATGAACGTCAATGACCTGGCAAAGCTGAATGGCTTGCGCCTATCGGGTTTCATCTTTCCCGGCCAGGTGTTGAAACTCACATCGAGCCCGACATCCGGTACCCCATCGACGAATCAGAATCTGGTGCCTGATACGTTCTTGGGTTACACCTATCCGGCTCACGTGGTCGCTGCTGCGAATGACAATAAGGCACTGCTGAACTCGCTTCCTGTCCCCTCGGGCACTCAGATGCGTCAAATCGTACGCGCAACCGCATCACAAATGGGAGTGGACCCATCGTTGGCGATGGCGGTAGCAATGCAGGAATCCGGTTTCAACCACCGCGCCGTTTCACCGGCTAATGCGATCGGGACCATGCAGGTCATCCCATCGTCTGGCGAGTGGGCATCACAGTTGGTGGGACGCAAACTTAACCTCATTGACCCCAACGACAATGTGGTTGCTGGCGTGGCGATTCTGCGGTCATTACTGCGCAGCGCCGATAGCGTCGATCAGGCAATTGCTGGGTACTATCAGGGCCTGGCTTCAGTACGCGCCAATGGCATGTTCGCCGATACGCGCAGTTACGTCGCCAACATTAAGGCGCTGCAAAACCAATTCCGCTAGGACGGATATCGTCGGCTCGGCTATGTCGATTGAGTAAAGGTTCCGATGCGCGCAGCAGCGTGGTTCACCGCTTCCTGGCGTGTGATTCACGTCGGGAAGGTTCGGGTAGCCTACGATGCTAGTTGTGGACACTACTGACCTGCCAGGTCCTCCACAGATCGTGGACGGGCGTTATCGGATTGTCCGTCGCATTGCACGCGGCGGGATGTCACAGGTGTATGTTGCCCATGATCAACGCCTCGATCGAAATGTGGCGCTGAAAATTATGCATCCGTATCTCGCCGAATCCGACGAGTTTGTTCGGCTATTTCGGCGAGAAGCTCGTGCGGCAGCGCGGTTAAGTCATCCCGGGATTGTGGCGGTATATGACCAGGGCAATACCGGAGATTCGTTCTACTTGACGATGGAGTACATCGAGGGTGGTAACTTACGGCAATATCTTGCTCATCACGGCAGCTTATCCGTTGGACAGGCGTTGGAGATTACCGCGCAAATTCTATCGGCACTAGCTGCCGCCCATAGCGCAGGATTGGTTCACCGCGATATTAAACCGGAAAATGTGTTGCTCCCAGCAGGCGGCGGTGTGAAGGTTGTCGATTTTGGCCTCGCCC
>JAUNVN010000188.1 GCA_030537655.1 Bowdeniella nasicola
AATGACGCAAATTTGTTATCCCCCGGTGGAACGACGGTACCGAAGTACTCCTGGAAGATCTCCGGATGCTCCTTCAGTGCCGTATCGGTGTCGAGAAAGATAACTCCCTGTTTTTCAAGGTCTTCACGAATCTGGTGGTAGACCACTTCTGATTCGTATTGGGCCGCAACCCCGGCAACCAGCCGCTGTTTTTCAGCTTCGGGAATCCCCAACTTGTCATAGGTGTTTTTAATATCCTCGGGCAGATCTTCCCACGACGTTGCTTGCCGTTCGGTGGAGCGCACAAAGTATTTAATGTTGTCAAAGTCAATACCGCTGAGATCTGCTCCCCAGTTCGGCATCGGCTTGCGTTCAAAGAGCTTTAGTGCTTTCAGCCGCAGCTTCAACATCCATTCGGGTTCGTCTTTCAACCCCGAAATATCGCGGACCACATTTTCGTCCAATCCGCGCTTGGCGCTTGCTCCCGCGACATCGGGATCGTGCCAACCATAGTTATAGCCACCGATCGAGGCGATAATCTCCTCGTCGGTTGCCGGCGCGTTTTGCGCCTGAGTTGGGGCATCTGTCGTCATGGGGTTCCTTCCACATCAGAACGCTTGCGGATAAATAGTGGGACGTGAGTGGTGCAGACGTGTTCACCTTGAGCCAAGGTTGCCAAACGCTGCACGTGCGTGCCAAGTAGGCGTGAGAAAATCTCGGTTTCTGCTTCGCACAGTTGTGGGAAGCTGCGAGCAACAGCCTGCATCGGACAGTTACCTTGGCAGAGCTGCAAAGCGAAGCCACCACTACCCACCGGACGCACGGTCGCGGCAAATCCCTCTGCCGTGAGCGCGTTTGCCAGCGCCTCGGCCCGTTTATACGGATCCGAACCGGCCGCATCAACAATCGGTCGATAGGTAGCTTCCAGTTTTTCAAATCGAGCGCGCGCAAATGATTCCACTGCCTCTTCACCGGCCACATCGGCCAAGTGAGTGAGTGCCTCGTTTGCGATGGTGGAATATGGATTCGCGGTTTTTCCACGCCCAACATCGGTTGCAACAAACAGTCTGGCTGGTCGGCCGCGGCCGCGCACGGTGCCCGGAGCGGGTTTGTGCGGAGCGATATCGCCGTCATCTTCCAAAATTCCCAAATGACGGCGAATCGCAGCGGCGGTCAGATCTAACTCCTCGGCCAGGGCACTGGCAGTAATCGGGCCCAGCTCAATAATGAGTTCCAAAATTCGCTGTCGTGTCACACCGTCACCCACCGGTGCGGTGGGCGCCGCGTGCCGGTCGGATTGGCGACCGGTGCCGCCAGGGGTGAAACGCTCATTCGACATGTGCAACATTCTTGTTGCATTAATACGACCGTGCAACCAAGGTCCACCTTCGTGACCGATACTGCATGATCCACATCACTTTTTTACCGGGGTGTTGTCGACTCGGTGGGAACGCTAGTGTGAGAGGCGTGAAGAGTGCACTCAGGGCGGAAAACATCGTGAAGTCCTACCAGGAACGCCGGGTGTTGGACGATGTCACCATTGAGGCCGGCACCGGTCGGATTACCGCGCTCCTTGGACGCAACGGTGCGGGCAAGACCACACTGATGGAGATTTGTGCGGGCTTGCGCCTTCCCGATAGCGGTGCGGTGCAAATCTTGGGGCAGACACGCGGTCAAGGCAACAGTGACGCACAGCTTCGCAAACGCGTGGGGGTGATGGTCCAAGAAGGCGGATTACCGATGGCCCCACGGGTGCGTGAAGTCTTAGCCCATATCGCCACGCTGCGCGGCGACCGCCACCAGGCGGCCACAATGATGGAAACACTTGATCTCACTCATCTTGGCGCCACACCGGTACGGCGGCTTTCGGGTGGGGAAAAACAGCGTGTCGCCGTGGCATGCGCCCTGATGGGGAGACCGGAACTCCTGTTTTTAGATGAACCGACCGCCGGGGTTGATCCGCATTCTCGCATCACGATGTGGGAGCTATTACGCCGTGAACGCGCCCGCGGCACCACCATTATTTTTACGACCCATCTGATGGAAGAAGCCGAGCAGCTCGCTGATGACATTATCGTCGTGGATTGCGGACAGGTCGTGGCAGCCGGTTCAGTTGCCTCCCTGACCAGCGGCACGGTTGTGACGATCCGTGACCGGCACATCCGGCTGAGTGAATCGGATATTTTGGCTTTGGGGGTGAAATCGTGGCAGCGCACCGCAGGCAACGTGACGTTAACATTTCCCTCCCTCACCGTGAGTGATATCGCCCAGTTGAGCGACCAGCTCCGTGCCCTCGGATGTGGTGACTGCGGGATTTCGGTGAGACCACGCTCGTTAGAAACCGTGTTTTTCTCGCTCACTAGTACCCAACAGGAGACGCAATGATTCGTGCACAAGCCTGGTGGGAACTGCGCGCACTGCTGCGCAATGGTGAACAGCTGCTGGTGACCTTCTTGCTGCCGATCTTGGCGTTGGTCGTCCTGTTGGAATTTACCGCGCTGAACATTGGCAGCCCGCGCACCACCGTGGCGCTGGCTGGCTGTTTAGCGATGGGGGTGATTGCCGCAGCCTTCACCTCCCAGGCAATCATGATTGCTTTTGACCGCCGGTGGGGTGTACTGCGGATGTTGTCCACCACGCCGCTGGGGCCGCGCGGCTTACTGTGGGGTAAGGCCATTGCCGTCGTTGTGCTGCTGGCCTTACAAATCACACTATTACTGCTCGTCGCAACCTGGCGTGGCGCCTGGCAGCCTCCCCCCATGGCCTCCATGATCACCGCGATTGTGGTCATTGGTCTTGGAGCTCTGAGTTTTGTTGCCTGCGCGATGGCCTTGGGCGGCACATTGCGCGCCGAAGCGGTCCTGGCATTTGCAAATATCGCCTTCGTCTTAATGGTGAGCGCCGGTGGCGTGCTGTTACCGTTGGGCGATTCCCTGGGCGCCGTCCTGATGCGCTACACCCCCTGGGGCGCGCTCGGTGAAGGGCTACGTGAGGCTCTTTTGGGCAATATCCCCGTCGTGGAGATGGTGGTACAAGCGGCGTGGGCACTCGTGTTAGGGATGGTGGCAATGCGGGTGTTTCGCTGGCGGTCATAGCGCGGTGAGTCACCCGCTTTTCCCTCCGATCAAGGCTAAGCTGGTGG
>JAUNVN010000189.1 GCA_030537655.1 Bowdeniella nasicola
CGTGTAAAGATGTGCCAATCACACGTGCCAATGACGTGATATTCGGCTATACGGCTGCCAATGACGTCTCGGCTCGCACTGCCCAGCGTGGCGATTCGACGTGGGCGAGGGGGAAAGGGTTTGACACCTCCACGCCGCTAGGACCCTTCCTCATTACGGTCGATGATGAAGAATTTACCCCCGAAGATGCCGCAATTTCGTGTCGCGTTAATGGGCAGGTTCGCCAAGATGCCAACACCAGCGCGATGGTCTTTTCCATTGCGGAACTCATCAGCTACGTTTCACACGTGTGCTCTCTGCTGCCGGGCGATGTCATCCTGACCGGAACGCCAGCCGGGGTGGGACCACTGCACGACGGTGACCAGGTGAGCGTCGAGATCGCGGGGATCGGGACGTTGACCAACCCGGTCTTCCGTCGTGACTAACTCGCCGCATGCGTGTCAACAGCGCGAGCTATACGCGTGAGAGCTTCGACAATATTGTCCGGAGACATCGCTAAGTTCACCCGACCAAATCCGCTCGCACCCGCATCGCAGCCGTCATTGAGCGCCACACCAGCGTGGGTGCGGAAGAACGCACCGGGGTGGGCAATCTCGTAGGGACGAAAATCCACCCACGCCAAATAGGTTCCTTCTGCTGGATGGTGGATGGCCCGGGGGAGCTGATCGGCGAGTAATTCGGCGAATAAATCCCGGTTATGGCGCAATACCGTGAGGACGTCGGCAAGCCACGCGTCAGCTTCGCGATAGCACGCAGCAGCGGCTGCCACCCCGATGGGGGAAGCCAAATGTTGATAGTGGGCAAACCAATCACCAAGGTCAGCTTCCAGTGCGGGCGGGAAGATCACCTGGGCACATTTCAGCCCGGGAATATTCCACCCCTTCGAATTTGATGTTGCGGTGATGGTATGGGCGCTGGTGCGCTCATCCAGATCCGCATACACCAGATGCGTACCATCAAAGATCACCGGAGCGTGGATCTCATCGGCAAAGACCATTGCTTTAGTTTGATCGACAACCGCGGCAACATCGAGTAGTTCAGCTTTGGTCAGTACCCGCCCAACGGGATTCCACGGGTTACACAACACCAGCAATCCACCGCGAGGTGCTAATGCCTCCCGGATCGCCGCAATATCGAGCCGATAGTAGCCGTGATCATCCACGAGGGAGGGCACCTGGATCAGTTCGCGTCCCAACAGTTGTGGTTTCACGAGAAATGGGGGATAGGACGGGGTGGGAACCACCACGGGTTGACCGGGCTCCGTCCCATGCACAATCGCGGCTTCCAAGGCGGTGAGCACATCGGGAAATAACCGGATACGTTCACTTGCAATCTGCCAGTTATGGGTGGCTGCCAACCACGATGCACACGCTTCGCGGGTTTGCTCAGCACTTGCTTCCAGCAGGTAACCGCAGGTGCCATCGGCAGCGCACTGACGGAGGACGGCAGCGACCGCCGGCGGGATACCAAAGTCCATCTCCGCGATCCACGCGCCGATCATGCCGGGAAATGCGCCCCACTTTGCCGTGTTTTTCCGTGCCATAGCGTCGCGACTGTAGGGAGAAAAATCAGCGAAAAAGCGGGTGTTCGGCATTGAAACTCCTGGTGGTCGCACGCGGTTAAATCCTGTCGTTCACCCGCTGGTCGGGCCGAGGTGGGTGATTCCTGGCCCTACGTTATCGCGTTGTCGTCCACCAGAAAAGCGTGAATCGACAATGGGGGTAAACTCGAGCCATCATGACTACTGCATCTGAGGTAAACGCACCGAATGTGCGTGTTCGTTTCTGTCCGTCACCGACTGGCACACCGCATGTCGGGATGGTTCGCACTGCCCTGTTCAATTGGGCTTACGCTCGCCACACCGGTGGCACATTCATTTTCCGAATCGAAGATACCGACGCGCAACGCGACTCCGAAGAGTCTTTCGATCAGATCATCGACTCGCTGACCTGGCTTGGATTGACCTGGGATGAAGGGATCGGAGTTGGTGGTCCCCACGAGCCGTATCGTCAATCGCAGCGGATGGACATCTACCGTGATGTGGCGGCGAAACTGCTGGCCGCCGGACATGCTTACGAATCATATTCCACCGCCGAAGAAGTTGAAGCTCGCCACCGAGCTGCCGGCCGCAGTCCAAAACTCGGCTATGACGGCTACGACCGGAACCTAACTGCCGAGCAGATCGAAGAATTCCGCGCCGAAGGGCGCAAACCAGTGCTGCGGATGCGGATGCCTGATGAACCCATCACCTTTACCGATATGGTGCGTGGCGAGGTGACGTTCAAACCGGGGTCGATTCCCGACTTTGTGATTGTTCGCGGCAATGGAGATCCGCTTTACACGCTGGTCAATCCCGTTGACGATGCGCTGATGGACATCACTCACGTCCTCCGCGGTGAAGATCTCCTGTCGTCAACACCGCGCCAAATTGTGCTCTATCGTGCCCTGATGGACATCGGAGTAGCCAAGCGAATTCCCGAGTTCGGTCACCTGCCCTACGTGATGGGCCAAGGCAATAAGAAACTTTCAAAACGCGACCCGGAATCCAACCTGCTGCTCCACCGCGATAACGGGATGATTCCCGAAGGGCTGCTGAACTATCTGGCGCTGCTCGGCTGGGCGATCGCTCCAGATCGTGATGTCTTTAGTAAATCCGAAATGTGTGACGTCTTTGACGTTGCCGATGTGAACCCGAACCCGGCGCGTTTCGACATTAAGAAATGTACGGCCATTAACGCCGAACATATTCGCATGTTGGAGCCGGAAGATTTCCGGAATCGGTGCGTGCCCTACCTCCATCGTGCCGGATTGGTCAGTGCCGAGACCTTCGATGCGCTCACCGATCAGGAACAACAGGTCCTCACCCAGGCAGCGCCACTGGTCCAAACTCGTGTGCAACTCCTTGGGGAAGTGCCAGCGATGCTGGGCTTTTTCTTCCAGGAAGCAACCGCTATCGAATATGAAGAAAAAGCGATTCGCAAGCTGCGTGATGATGCCGGTGAGGTTCTCGACGCGGGCATTCAGGCGCTGGAAACCTGCGCGTCATTTACTACCGAGGAGATGCAAGCCAAACTGCGTGAGGCGATCGTGGAGGAAATGGG
>JAUNVN010000190.1 GCA_030537655.1 Bowdeniella nasicola
CGATTCCCGCAGCGCTGATGGTGCTGGCTATCTTTAGCCTGTCAGCTCTGCTACTGCTGGCGGTCCCTGCACGCGCGCAACAACTGGGATTAAAAATTGTTGATCTGGTGCACCTGAAAGCAGAAGGGACGGCCCAGATGACGGTGCGTGGAACGGTTGCGCTGCTCGTGGGGCTTTCCACACTGGCCTTATCGTTCCATTTAGATATGGCGCTTGGGGCATTTGCAGCCGGGTTGATCGTCCGTAAATTAGTGCCCCACGGGCGTCATGAACTCGATCAAAAACTTGACGGGCTTGCCTACGGGTTTTTCATCCCGCTGTTCTTTGTGGTCTCTGGGATGAATATTGATATGTCTATCGTCACCAAAGATCCACTCTCACTGGTGACCTTCCTCATTGCCTTGATGCTCGTGCGCGGACTCCCGGTGTTTATCTCCACACACGGCCAAAAAGCAGCGCACCATCCACTAACCGGCGGAGAGCGCGCGCGAATTGGGCTCTATTCAACCACGGCCCTACCAATTATCGTGGCGGTCACCCACGTAGCAGTGGCAGCCGATGCGATGACACACGAAGTCCAATCAACATTGATTTTGGCCGGAACCCTCTCGGTATTAATCATGCCGATGCTCGCGGCTATCACGCAGGCACGCACCCGCACCTCCGAACTTGATCCTGACGATCCCGAAGATCTTGATACGCCAACGCCACACCCCACCTCCGGAATCTAGGTCGAGTTCCTTTCTGAAGGGTGTGCCCATCACCGGCGGTTATTCGTTACGCTGTGGGAGTGAGGACTTTAACGCGTACCGAAGCTGCTTCCCGTTCCGCTGCAATCAGTGACCTTGACTACCGCATTCATGTGGATCTGACCAATGCAGCCAGCGGTGATGAAACCTTTGTTTCTACCACCGAAGCGCATTTTGTAACAACCACCTCCACGATCTTTTTTGATCTCGTGGCAAAAGAGGTACTGGCGGTTGAAATTAACGGACAGGGGGCTAACGCGGAAGTACGTCCTGGCCGGATCGTTGTGGAAGATCTGCCAACAAATACGGCAGTTACCGTGCGCATCGTCGCGCGTTGTTACTACTCCTCAACAGGTGAAGGGCTGCACCGCTACCGTGATCCTGAAGATGGGCGGACCTACTTGTACACCCAGTATGAACCGATGGATGCCCATCGCGTCTACGCGTGTTTTGATCAGCCCGATATGAAAGCACGCTGGTCTTTTACTATCGATGCGCCAGCAACCTGGACGGTGCTATCGAATGAGACTGCCCAGGCTACCGAACGTTTAATGCCCGATGCCACCCGCCATATTTTTGCTCCCACCCAACCGCTTTCTAGCTACATCACCTGTATTATTGCCGGCCCCTACCACCGTGTGGTTGGACCGACGTGGCAGGGAAACTATCCCAAGTATGATGGCGGCCCCAACCGCGACGTATCGATCAAACTGGCAGCCTATTGCCGCCAAGCACTCGCGGACCGATTCGATACCGATGACATTTTTGCCGTCACCATGGCAGGGTTCACCTTCTTCCACGAGCGCTACCATTACGCATACCCGTGGGGAGGCAAATACGACCAGGTCTTCGTCCCCGAATACAACTTAGGGGCGATGGAAAATCCGGGGTGTATCACCTTCAACGAGCATTACATTCCCCAAGGTGAACCCACCCGCGCCCAATGTGCGGCCCGAGGCAATACGATCTTGCACGAAATGTGTCACATGTGGTTCGGCGACCTCGTCACCCCAAAGTGGTGGGATGATCTGTGGTTGAAAGAGAGCTTTGCCGACCATGAAGGTACTGCCGCACTAGCAAGCGCCACCAAATATGACGACGCCTGGGCGACCTTTGCTTCGGGACGCAAAGCCTGGGCGTATCAACAAGACCAATTACCCACCACCCATCCGATTGTGGCCGATATCCCCGATGTGGCCGCTGCGAAACAAAACTTCGATGGCATTACCTATGCGAAAGGTGCGGCCGTATTAAAGCAGCTGGTTGCCTTTGTCGGTGAAGCTACCTTCGTGGCGACAGCGCGAGAGTATTTTGCCGAACACGCCTTTGGTGTCACCACGGCCATTGACCTGCTCACCGCCCTTGGTCGAGCCTCCGGGCGCGATATGTCCGCCTGGGCGGACGCGTGGCTGCACACCTTTGGGCCCAGTCACATTCACTTTGTGCCCAGCGATGCGCAGCTGCGTCAACGCGCCACCAATGCGGTGATTCGTCCGCACCGGCTCTCAATAGGCAGCTACCGGCTAGGTGAACGTCTCCACCGCACTGCACTCACCTCCGTAGAGCTCACCCGGGCGAGCCAGTCACTTCAGGTGCCAACAGGAGATGCGTATCTTCCAAACGATGAAGATCTCACCTATGCGGTGATCGAACTCGATGACGACTCCCGCCAGATATGGCTCACTCACCTGAGCGATGTCCATGACCCCGTAGCACGCGCCGTCGCATGGTCCGCCCTGATTCATGATCTGCGTAGCGCCCGCCTTGGAGCCGATGACTTCTTAACCGCGGTGCTGACCCACGGGATCGGAGAGTCAGATAGCGTTCTGGCTGGTCTATTGCGTCAATGTGAAACCGGATGGCGCGAGTTTCTTCCTAGTAGCCTGCGCCATCACGCACTCGCGGCGGCGCTCACGCAACTGGAAGAGGCCTATCGCAGTGATCCTCCCCGCGCCCGGTTGTGGGCCCTGGCCTATGCCGCCGCCGCTCGCGACTGCGTGCAGGTTCGTGACCACGCCATCGATGCAGTCCCAGCGCCACTCCTTGCAGAGTTGATCAATAACCCGGAGGTCGCACGCGATGTGAAGTGGGCGGCACGTATTGCCCAGGCAGCGCGCGGGGAAGTATCGGCTACCGCCCTTCGCGCTGAACATGACGCGGCCCCGTCCGGATTTGCGGCTACCCAGCTGCGCGAAGCGCTCGCAGCGTTACCCGATACCGACCGTGCAGGTGAAACTTGGGAAGAAATGTGGACGGCAGCGGATCTGTCCAATGAGATGCTCTCCGCCACAATTGCCGGA
>JAUNVN010000191.1 GCA_030537655.1 Bowdeniella nasicola
GCACAACCACGAGATCGACCTGCAGGTCCACCAGGGTGCCCAGGACGCGAGCGATGTGCGAGCTGTGCACAAATGCGATGGCGCGATTGGCGCACGTGAGCTGCCACAACCCCGGAGTTATGGCTGCAAGTGCGGTGAGCTGGCCGGCACGGGCCACCCATAGGTGGGATGCGTCTGCTGCGAAGACATATGTTGTCTCACCGTTCTCGCCTTGCTCACCAAGGCGAGATATCAGCGCTGCTCGGGTATCGCGGAGCGCGAGTTGAAATGCACGATCGTCAGCCAAATTGGCAAGAGGTCCGCCTGTGAGTCCGCCGCGCGGGATCACGACCAGATCAGCACCAGCAAGTGCGCGATCACTAAGGGCGGTGAGGATTGCTTCGCTATTGGTCGTGATATCACCAAGACGTGGGTGGGGTTGGAGCATGTGGGCACGTAATTGCTTCATAGCTTCAGTATGCCGTGAGAAAATGGCTCTATCATCCACAAGAAGGTGAGATTTATGGATCAGCACCAAGAATATGTGTTGCGTACCGTTGCTGAACGTGACATCCGTTTCATCCAGCTGTGGTTCACCGATGTGCTGGGCACATTGAAATCGGTGACGATCACCCCGGCTGAACTGGATGGCGCATTTGCTGAAGGGGTGGGCTTTGATGGCAGTGCAGTTGAGGGACTAACCCGCATTTTTGAAGCCGATATGATCGCCCAGCCTGACCCCACCACTTTTATGGAACTGCAGGGCCAAGAAAAGGGGCTTGCACGGATGTTTTGCACAATCCGTACTCCCGATGGGGAACCGGCGCGTGGTGACTCCCGGCGGGTGTTACAGCGGATGGTCGATCAAGCACGTGAAGTGGGGTTCACCTTCTATACGCATCCCGAAATTGAGTTCTATCTTTTCGACGGTGAACACTTCAAACGCGGAGAGCTCATCCCCGTTGATCGAGCTGGCTATTTCGATCACACAACCGAACGCCTCGCCCAGCAGTTCCGGCGCGAAGCCGTAGCGCGTTTGGAAGCGATGGGAATCCCGGTGGAGTACGCCCATCATGAAGCTGGGCCAGGACAGCAAGAAATTGATTTGCGCTACGCCGATGCCCTCACAACGGCCGACCAGATTATGATGATGCGAACCGTCGTGCAAGAAGTGGCGGCCGAACAGGGCGTGATCGCCACGTTTATGCCCAAACCACGCATCGGTATTCCCGGCTCGGGAATGCACACCCATCTGTCCCTATTTGAGGGGGAGAAAAACGCGTTCTTCGATGCCGCCGGCCCCTTTCAACTCTCCACAATTGCGCAACACTTCATTGCTGGATTACTCAAACATGCCCGCGAGATCACTGCGATCACCTGTCAGCATGTGAATTCGTATAAACGTCTGTGGGGCGGGGGAGAGGCCCCACCGTATGTGTGCTGGGGACATAACAATCGCAGTGCGCTCGTGCGGGTGCCGCTAGCGAAACCAGATAAGGCTCGAAGTGCGCGGGTGGAATATCGTGCCCTTGACCCCTCGGCCAATCCCTACCTAGCTTTCGCCGCGCTTCTGGCCGCTGGATTAGCTGGGATTAACAGTGGTTATCAACTCGATGAGGGTGCTGAAGATGATGTGTGGGCGCTGAGTGATTTTGAACGCCGCGCCCTGGGTATCGCCGCGCTACCCGACTCCCTACACCAAGCGGTAACCGAATTTGAGCGCAGCGAATTGATGGCAAAAACTCTGGGAGAAGAAGCCTTCGATTTCGTGATTCGCAATAAACACCAGGAGTGGAATGACTATCGCCAACAGGTAACCCCGCTTGAACTCGCACGCTTTTTACCCGTTGATCCCACACCATCACGATGACCTCTTTGATTGCCCGCGCCCGTAGTGCCGGGGCGTTAAATCCCACGCGAGCTGTGCAAGACGGCGAAGTCGTCCTCGAGGTGTGTTTTGGCGCGCACAGCGCGGATCACGAGAGCCTCCTAGGTGAGCTCATCGATGATCTTCGTGGCACGGCGAGCCCTGATGACGCCCTGAGTGAACTGGTGCGATTGGCCCGTGAGCATAGCGACATCATTGCAGACATTCTTACCGATGCCACCAAAAGGGCACTGTTATTACGCATTATTGGTGCCTCCGGTGCCCTTGCCGACATCGCCTTGCGTGATCCGCAGGTGCTCACCGGACTTGATCGGGTGGAACAGACGTTAATCTCACCCTTCACTTTTGCGCCCCACCCCGATAGCTTTCCCGCCGCAGTTACGGCGCTGCGCGCCCAGTACCGCCGTCACCTGTGGGCAATAGCGGCGGCTGACCTGGCAATGGATGACTACCGCACGATGCCCAGCGTCGCCCAGGCCATCACCCGTCTCGTCCATGAAACCTTGCGCGTTGGCCTGCACCTGGCTCGGCGCGAGCATCCGGAAACCAACGATGCCCTCATCGTGGTGGCGCTTGGCAAAAGCGGCGGAATGGAACTGAACTATATCTCCGATGTCGACATTATTTGCGTGTCAAAAAGTGAGCAGAGCGCAGATCTGGCGGCAGTTAGCACGGTGGTAAAAACCCTGCGTGATATTTGCTCTCACCGCATTGTTGGCGTCGATGAAGTCCCGCTGTGGCCACTCGATATGAATCTGCGACCAGAAGGGCGCGACGGGCCGCTGGTGAAAACCCTGTCAGCACACCGTCATTACTACGCAAAATGGGCAGAAACCTGGGAATTTCAGGCACTACTCAAAGCCCGTCCAATCGCCGGCGACCAGGAGTTACAAACCGCCTATGAAACCGAGATTTGGCCACGTGCCTTCCATGCGGTGGAACGTGAGAATTTTGTCGCAGATACCCAGCATATGCGCATGCGCGTTGAAGCATCCCTGACTCGCAATGAACGCGGCCGTCACATCAAACTGGGGGCTGGTGGTCTGCGTGATGTCGAATTCACTGTCCAGCTGTTGCAACTCGTGCACGCTCGCACCGATGCGACGCTGCGTCGGCGCGGCACCATCCCGGCGATATCAGCGCTTTGTGCCGGTGGTTATATTTCGCGTGAGGC
>JAUNVN010000192.1:0-2111 GCA_030537655.1 Bowdeniella nasicola
TATCCGTGTGTTAAGTCCGCGGACTTAACGTGGTAGTGAAACTACTTTTTGGCGCGAGCCTTTGCTTCCGCCTTGCGCTCAGCTTCCCCACCGTCATCAGCGATGGAGGAAATCAGATCGCCACCCTCGCCGTCCTTCTCCCGGCCCGGGGTCGGGAAGTCGAACTTCTTGATCAGGAAGGTGACGAGGACGTAGTAGATCGCAGCGTAGACCAGACCGATGACGATCAGCAGCAGGACCTTCCACGCCCCACCGGAGTACTGCGCACCGCGTCCGAAGGACAGCAGGTAGTCAGTGGCACCAGCGGAGAAGTTGAAGCCCAGCTTGATACCCAGCAGGTTCGTGATGAACAGCGAGGTACCGGTGAGTACCGCGTGCACCGCGTACAGCGGGAAGGCCGCGTAAGCGAAGGCGAACTCGATCGGCTCGGTAATACCAGTCAGGAATGCGGTCAAACCAACGGCCACCATCGCACCACCGATAGCCTTGCGGTTCTCGGGGCGGGCAGTGCGGTAGAAGGCGTAACCAGCCGCCGGCAGAGCGAACATCATGATCGGGAAGAACCCGGTCATGAACGAACCGGTCCACTGACCGGACATCACGCCAGCTTCATCCAGCCCGGTGCCGTTGAAGAAGCACCCGATGTCACCGTGGAAGGTCTCCCCATCGGTGTTGGTGCACGAACCGATCTGGAACCACGGAATGGAGTTGAGCAGGTGGTGCAGACCAAAGGGAATGAGCAGACGGTTAATAATACCGAAGACCAGACCCACGAAGGCACCCATGAAGCCAGCTTCGGTACCGGCGTTCATCAGCCAGCCACCGAGCTGTTCGTTAATCGCCCAGTTGAAGGCGGGGTAGACCACAGCCAGCGCGAAGGCCAGGATGATCGAGGCAAAGGCGGTGATAATCGGCACGAAGCGCCGGCCACCGAAGAACGCCAAGTAGGGAGGCAGCTTGATCCGGTAGTACTTCTGGTAAAGCACCGCGGCTAAGATACCGATCAAAATACCGGCAAGCACCCCGTAGTTAATGGTGTGTTCCTCGCGGATTTCCCCTCCTGCGCCAAACTGACGGGCGAAGGGGGTGTTAGCGGCGGTAACCGCCTCGTAGGTAATGTAGCCAATGACGGCGGCAAGCGCCGTCGACCCATCTGAACGGCGGGCGAAGCCAATGGCAACACCGACCGCGAAGAGCAATGGCAAATGACCAAAGATAGTGCCACCAGCGGCGGCAAATACATCAGCAATGGGCTGCACCCAATGGAAACCACTGAGCTTGGATACCCCATCAGCACCCAGAACGTCAGCCGCTCCAAAACGGTTGAGCAACCCAGCAACCGGCAGGGTGGCAATTGGGAGCATCAGCGAGCGACCAAGGCGCTGCGCTAGTGCAAAACCGCTACCGGACTTCTTCGTTGCAGTCACGATTTTTCTCCTGTTCACAGAGACGACGGAACTTCCGTCTATTCCTGCCTAACCGACAGATTGGACAGTTCGCTCTAATCGAACGCGTTTCCTGCCGAAATGTCAAGCAATTTCTAACAGTGTCGCAAATATTCTCACGATAAATATAGGTAAAAAGGCCCGATTTCGCGGAAACTGAGGCATGTGTGATTATGTTCGTTTTTTCCGGTAATGGATGTATCTGCGCATTTTTTTGCCGATTGCTTTGTATACTATACGCAGGTCGTGTCGCTCCGGTTGCCGATGAGGACGCTGAGTACTCACCTGGTATTGATCCCGAGGTGAGTATCCCAGCGCCGCGCATCCCACCGGGCCCATCCGGCGGTTTCGCTAACAAAGATTGAATAGGCGATACCTGGGCCACGGTGATATGTTCAACGGTGTACGGGGATGGCCCGGCGGTGACGGTGCCGCTCGGAGACGGTGGTGGTGCCGTAGGTCCGGGCTGCGAGGGACCCTGCAACCAGCGTGTGGTCATAGGAACCCAGCCGCATCGTCCCGCCCAGATCTCCTTGCCCGGAGACGATCGCGGCCTGCTCAGCCATGGTGGCGACCACCGGGTTGGCGGTGGTGGGATCGAACTCGGTGGAGTGCGCATCTGCCAGTGCGAGCTCGTTGCGGGCATACTCGATGACCATCGACTGC
>JAUNVN010000192.1:2121-3022 GCA_030537655.1 Bowdeniella nasicola
AAGGCAGAACAGATTCTGGCCGCACTCGGCGGCTCCGATAATATTCTCGACCTCGAGCCGTGCATTACCCGTTTGCGGGTAGAGGTTGAAGATCCCTCGTTGATCGACGATGACGCCCTCAAGGCGGCCGGCGCCTTCGGGATTGTCCACCAGGGCAATGCCGTGCAGGTAGTGGTCGGCCCCGAGGCTGACAACCTAGCAGAGGACATTGAGGATATTCGGTGAGTATTGAAGTATGCGCACCCCTTACGGGGAAGGTGATTGACCTCGACGACGTACCCGATCCAGTCTTTGCTGGCCGGATCGTGGGCCCGGGCGTGGCGGTTGACCCCACCCGTGAGGGAGATGTTGAGGTAGTGGCGCCCATTGGTGGGACAATCGTCAAGTTCCACCCGCATGCCTTTGTGGTGGCCTCCGAATCCGGTGCCGGGGTGCTGGTGCACCTGGGAATCGATACGGTCCAGCTTGAAGGTGAGGGCTTTACCCTGCATGCCGAAGAAGGCCAGCAGGTCAAGGCTGGGGATCGCTTGGTAACCTGGAATCCGGAAGATATTGCAGCCGGTGGCCGTTCGCCGATTGTGCCGGTCATTACCTTGGATGCCAGCGAAGACCCTGAGCTGCTGGTTGCGGTCGGTGAGCAGATCGAGGCGGGCGCCCCGCTACTTTCGTGGTAACAGGTTTTCGCCTGTGACCATCGCTAACCGCACGATTGACAGTGAGCCGGGAGAGCACATTATCTCCCGGCTCACTGCTGTTTTTGCACATGCTCAGGCCGCGGAGATCGGGGATAAAAGCGCCGCTTTACTCTTTGATTTAGACGGCACCCTGGTGGATTCTGAGCCGATGAACCACGCGGCCTTTCGCGCCTATTTTGCCTCCCTTGGATGGCCCTATCTCCCAG
>JAUNVN010000193.1 GCA_030537655.1 Bowdeniella nasicola
TCCGCGGTGGGGAAGTAATCTTTACCTTTGATGGTGATGCTGCCGGGCGGAAGGCTGCGCTGAAGGCCTTCCACGAGGATCAATCCTTTGGCACCCAAACCTTTGTTGCCGTCGAACCACGGGGGATGGACCCTTGTGATTTACGGCTAGCGGAGGGCGACGAGGCAGTTCGACGTCTGATTGATGCGAAGATGCCGCTGTTTGAATTCGTGATTCGCTCCACCTTAGCGGAGTTGGACTTAACAACGGCTGAGGGGCGGGTTGCAGGGTTACGTTCGTGTGCTCCGATTATTGCCACGATCCGTGACCGAGCGCTACGTGCCGAATACATTCGCGCCCTGGCTGGGTGGGTGGGGATGGACCATGCCACCGTATCGCGGGCGGTAGCCCGGCCGCGAGAACGGGCGGTCCCGCAGGTGCCACGCCCCGAACGTGGCGGACGTCGCCATCAAATCGCCCGCCAAGCTCTCCAATTAGCGCTGCAATATCCCAATCAGTCCTACCACAATGGCTTTGACTCCTTTGATGTCGACGCATTCCAATCTCCGCAGCTCACCGAGGTGGCTGGTGCGATCATCGATGTGGGAGGTACCGGTGCGGTAGCGCGCTATGGCGGCGAGTCCCACTGGCGTGATGCGGTATTAGACCGGCTAGACCAGGCAGGACAAAGCGTAGCGGGAGCACTCATTGTTGCCGCCTTACCAGTGGCAGAAACAGATTTGACGCACTACCTGATTGATGTGTTCAACGAACTGGTATGTATTGGCTTGGATCACCAGATCCACCAGTTACGCACCCGTTTGCAACAGCTCGATGACCGGTCTCCAGAGTTCCAGGAGGTATTTTCTGCTTTGATTGCGCGCGAAACAGAGCGCCGCCAGCGGCGCGGTTAGCTGACGCGGTGCAAATAACGTACCGGAGCGCCAGCTCCCGCGTGGCGGAAAATTTCCAACTCGTCATCCCACGCCTGACCCAGGGCGAGATCGAGCCGTTCACGCAGCGAGCGTAAATCCTCAGTATCTTCCAGGGCAGCACGAATCCGATCTTCGGGAATCACCATATTGCCGGCCGCATCGATATGCGCGTGAAAAATACCAAGTGCGGGGGTGTGTGACCAGCGCGAGCCATCAACACCGAGGGAGGCTTCTTCAGTAACTTCGTAGCGCAGATGTTCCCACCCGCGGATCGAAGAGGTGAGCTGGGCACCGGTACCCGGAGCACCGACCCAGGAGTATTCTGCGCGGAGCATTCCTTTAATGGCAGGCTGGTCTGTCCATTTCATTTGCACGCCAACGCCAAGTACCGCACCCAGTGCCCATTCCACATGAGGGGTGAGCACGCGAGGTGCGCTGTGAATAAAAATCACGCCGCGCGTGAGTGCGGTTGTCATGATCCCCACTTCCTTTCGGGTACGTCTTCCCCTACGACCAGAAAGCAAATGGTGGTTACGGCAAGTATGCCATAAATGAGCTCGCGCTAGCCAAGATTACGGATGGCGCGCATTGCTTTTTTCCGCTCCGATTTTTCCAGGCGATCCAAATACAAAATCCCATCCAGATGGTCGCATTCGTGTTGGATACACCGCGCCATCAGTTCTTCACCTTCGATAACAACGTCGTTGCCATCAAGATCAATGCCAACACAGCGGGCATACCAGGCACGGCGGGTGGGGAACCACAGTTGCGGCACCGACAGGCACCCTTCGTCACCATCTTGGAATTCATCTTGAGATAACTCGACGATCTTCGGGTTCAATACATAGCCGATTTTGCCGTCGATATTGTAGGAAAATGCCCGCAACCCCACACCGATCTGGTTGGCTGCCAGACCCGCGCGACCCTCCTGGTCGACATTTTCGAGCAGATCAGCGACCAGTTGGCGCACCCCATCATCAATGGTGGTGATTGGGTCACACGGGGTGCGGAGCACCGGGTCACCAACGATCCGAATATTACGCTGAGCCACTAGAGTCGACCTCCGTTACGTCATTGTCGTCAAGCCACGTTTTTGCCGCAGTGAGAATTTCACTTACCGGCGTACCATCAACGACATGTTGCAAAACTGCCAGTGCGGCAATGTCATTGACCGGCGGAAAATCATCAAGGCGGGAGAGTTCGATTGCCCAGCCAGACCCGGCGGGAGAAACCACGGCTTGAAACCCCAGCTGCGTGGCATAGCGACAGATTAACCCGGCTTGGACATAGTCGGAAACCTGGTCGATACGCAGGGCGGCTCGAGAGAGAATTCGCATGGCCTTGTCCTTCCGTGTGCTGCACCTGACTGGAGAGCAAAATGCCCCAACCTGCGGTTGGGGCGAAAGCTCCCGCGACTGGATTCGAACCAGTAACCGTCCGATTAACAGTCGGATGCTCTGCCGTTGAGCTACGCGGGAAGGCGCGGAATTAGCTTAACAAAGAATTCGCACACGTCAAAAACTGGAGGCAGTGAACCACGCGTTGACTGCGGTGATATCGCTCATAGCTAGGCACTCATCCCGACTGCTTCGCGTGCGCAGGCCTCAACGCCACGAATTTCATGAGCGTGGGTTGTGGCAAGGGCGGGTGGCCCCTGCACAATGGTTTGGCTGATGAGCTGGGACCCATGACGGCGAATCAGGACTTGGACGAAGCCGCCGGGGAGTTCACGTGTGACCGAGTGAGCAATGGACGCTTCCAGGCGTTCACGAATTGCGGTGGTAAGAACATAGGCATCATCACCGGCCAGTTCGAAGCGGACCGGCGGCGCATCGCCGTCAATGGGGGTTAGCTCCAAAATCCTGGTGGGGCCATCCCACCGGGCGGCGCGATAGTTACTCCAAGGAGAGAACTGCCAGGCCGATGACGTAGCGTCGGAGGGATGAATTGCCAGCGCGTGGGCGGTTGCGCCAATCCACCGTCCATCACTGAGTGCCATCACGGTGGGGCGTGCATCGCGTGGCAGGGCGTGAAGGATGGATTTGGGTATA